>CAMTOS010000092.1 GCA_947074195.1 uncultured Bacteroides sp. | reverse complement strand
ATCTGCCTGGTGGGCGATTTAAAATATGGCCGCACCGTACACTCGCTTCTTATGGCCATGCGCCACTTCAACCCTACTTTTTACTTTATCGCACCGGATGAACTGAAGATGCCGGAAGAATACAAGCTTTACTGTAAAAAGCATAACATTCGCTATTTCGAAACCACAGAGTTCAGCGAAGAGATCATCAACAAATCGGATATTCTTTATATGACGCGTGTACAACGCGAACGCTTTACCGACCTGATGGAGTATGAAAGAGTGAAGAATGTGTATATTCTGAAAGCTAAAATGCTGGAACATACCAAGCCTAACCTCAAAATTCTGCATCCGCTGCCACGTGTTAACGAGATTGCATATGATGTGGATGATACACCGCAGGCATACTATTTTCAGCAGGCCAAGAACGGACTTTATGCCCGCGAAGCAATACTATGTGATGTATTAGGTATAACTCTTGAAGATATTATAGAAGACAATGAGCGTAAATAAGCAAGAACTACAGGTGGCCGCTCTATGCAACGGCACTGTAATAGATCATATTCCGAACGATAAACTCTTTACCATCGTTCGTTTGTTGGGACTGGAATATATGACCAACAATATCACCATTGGCTTTAACCTTGAAAGTCAGAAGTTAGGAAATAAAGGAATCATTAAAATTGCCGATAAATATTTCAGCGACGAGGAACTGAACCGTATCGCTATCGTTGCGCCAAATGTTCTGCTGAATATTATCCGCGATTATGAGGTGATAGAGAAACGCGAAGTCGAATTGCCTGATGAGCTGGTAAATGTTGTAAAGTGCGCTAATCCGAACTGCATCACTAACAATGAACCTATGACATCTATTTTATATGTGATCGACAAAAAGCATTGCATTGCCAAATGTCATTATTGCGAAAAAGAACAGCGCAAAGAAGAGTTTGTCATTATTTAAAACATCAATCCCCACTTTTTTATTTAGCAGATGAAGCAAGACTGGAAACCCGGAACAATGATTTATCCGCTGCCTGCTGTATTGGTGAGCTGCGGTAGTACGCCCGAGGAATACAATATTATAACTATAGCGTGGACGGGTACTTTGTGTACCAATCCGCCCATGTGTTATATTGCTGTAAGACCCGAACGCCACTCGTATGACATCATTAAGAAGAATATGGAGTTTGTGATAAATCTTACGACGGTAGACATGGGTTTTGCCACTGACTGGTGTGGTGTGCGCTCGGGCAAGAACTTCAATAAGTTCGAAGAGATGAAACTCACTCCGGGACCCTGTACGGTAGTCAGCGCTCCCCTCATTGAGGAATCGCCGGTATGCATTGAGTGCAGGGTAAAGGAGATTCAGGCATTGGGTTCGCACCATATCTTCATTGCCGATGTGGTAAATGTGCGTGCAGACGACAAGCACCTGAATCCGGAAACCGGTAAGCTTGAGCTGGCAGAAAGCAATCCGCTGGTTTATGTACACGGCGGCTACTATGGCCTGGGAGATAAAGTTGGAAAGTTTGGCTGGTCGGTAGAAAAGAAGAAAAAGAAAAACGGCTAACAAAGATATTGTAACCTATGAAGCGACGGATTATGCTGCTCATCACACTGTTGTGCTTTAGCCATGTATTGCTCATGGCTAAGTCTGATGTGAATGATGACCCCGTTAATTCGCCCAACTGGCGCAGAATAAACTTCGGCATTAAGGCAGGCTTTAACTCGTCGATGTTTATTGTTTCGAAGTTTAAAATCAGAGACGTGACTATTCACGATTTCCAGAACAACTATCAGTTGGGCTATCTGGGCAGTTGCTTCATGCGGTTCAATTTTAAGAAGAACTTTATTCAGCCCGAAATATCGTATAATATCAGCAAGAGTGAAATCAGTTTCGATAAACTGGGAACACAACATCCCGATATCGAACCCGATTATGCCACACTGAGATCGACCGTTCACAGCTTCGATTTACCGGTATTGTACGGTTACAACATAGTAAAAAGCGGCCCTTATGGCATGTCACTTTTTGGCGGACCGAAGATCAGGTATTTATGGAGCAGGAAGAATAAGATTACTTTCGACAATTTCGACTTTAACGATCTGGAAGAAGATCTTTATCCTTTCAACCTGAGTATCACTGTAGGCATAGCTGTCAATATCTCGCGTATCTTCTTTGATTTCCGCTATGAACAAGACCTGCATAACATCTCAAAGAATGTGACCTATGAAGCCAATCCGAACAATGGTACAGGTGCCGTGTCATACCTCAAACTGAAGCGCCGGGAACAAACACTGAGCTTCTCGCTGGGAATGCTGTTTTAAATCAAAAAAAGCAATCACAAACCTCATTAAAAAAATATTCTTTTGTCTTTATTCATCAAAATTTTATAGCTTTGTACGCTTAATTTATAAAGACTCTCGATTTTATCAACTTATCTTTTATATAAAATGAAAAGAGACGATTTAATTTTCGAAATTATCGAAAAAGAGCATCAACGCCAACTTAAGGGAATAGAATTAATTGCCTCAGAAAACTTTGTAAGTGATGAAGTAATGCAAGCCATGGGCTCTTGCTTAACCAACAAATATGCTGAGGGTTATCCCGGAAAGCGTTATTATGGTGGTTGCGAAGTAGTAGACCAGAGTGAACAACTTGCCATCGATCGTGTAAAACAAATCTTCGGAGCAGAATGGGCCAATGTGCAGCCACACTCGGGTGCGCAGGCTAATGCAGCTGTTTTCCTTGCTGTTCTCGATGCCGGTGATAAGTTCATGGGACTTAACCTTTCACATGGTGGTCACCTTTCACACGGTTCGCTTGTTAACACATCGGGTATTCTTTACACTCCATGCGAGTACAACGTAAAACAGGAAACCGGCCGTGTTGATTATGAGCAGATGGAAGAAGTGGCATTGCGCGAAAGACCAAAACTTATTGTAGGTGGTGGTTCGGCATATTCTCGTGAATGGGACTACAAACGCATGCGCGAAATTGCTGATAAAGTTGGCGCTATCCTTCTTATTGATATGGCACACCCTGCAGGTCTTATTGCAGCTGGTTTACTTGAAAACCCGGTGAAATATGCACATATCGTAACCTCAACAACTCATAAAACTCTTCGTGGTCCTCGTGGTGGTATCATCCTTCTGGGCAAAGACTTCCCTAACCCATGGGGCAAGAAAACGCCTAAAGGTGAAATCAAAATGATGTCTCAGTTGCTTGACTCTGCTGTATTCCCAGGAGTACAGGGTGGTCCGCTGGAACACGTTATCGCTGCTAAAGCTGTATCGTTCCACGAATGTTTGCAACCAGAATACAAAGCTTATCAGATGCAGGTACAGAAAAATGCTGCTGCACTGGCACAGGCGTTGATCGACCGTGGTTTCACTATCGTTTCGGGTGGTACAGACAATCACTCTATGCTGGTTGACCTTCGCGCTAAGTATCCTGAACTTACAGGTAAAGTTGCCGAAAAAGCACTGGTAGAAGCCGATATCACTGTAAACAAAAATATGGTTCCATTCGATAGCCGTTCTGCTTTCCAGACTTCAGGTATCCGTTTAGGTACTCCTGCCATCACTACACGTGGTGCTAAAGAAGACCTGATGCTTGAAATTGCAGAAATGATCGAAACTGTTTTATCGAACATCGACAATGAGAAAGTAATCTCTGAAGTTCGTCACAGAGTGAATAAAACAATGGAGAAATATCCTATTTTTGCTGATTAATCAGAACCGATATTCTTTAGATACACGAACCGTCTTACCCTGTAAATGGGTAAGACGGTTTTTTTATGCCTGCTGAACTTTCTTTTCCTGCCAATGTTTTATTGCTATAATGCCAATCATAAATAAATATGACGATGAAAAGAATATTTTCTCTGATTTTTATCCTTTTCACGCTATATGCGTATGCACAAGACGACTGCCAGTTCTTTTTCCCTAAACACGAAGGAGAAGTGGTTACCCGCGGTTGCTATAATGCAAACGGGGTGTTACAGAATACCATTGTTTACAAGGTTAACCATGTGCTTACCTATCCGTCGGGCGATGAAGCAGATGTCAGCTATTCTTTCAACACTGCCTCAGGAGAGACTATTTATACCGGAAAAATGGTGGCTCGTTGTGTGGGCGGCGAATTCACGGTGAGCATGGAAGGGAACATCAGCTTTCCCATTGCCATGCAGATGCTGAATGCAAATATATCACTGGCTGGTGATATGATGAATTATCTGAAAGCCGAGACTCCCCCGAATAAAAGCAATACCATCAGTAATTTTAAAGATGCAACGCTGCGTTTGTATCAGAAAGATAATAAAGCAAACCGCGCCGAAGTATTGATCACCAACCGTGGTTTTGCGGGGAACGATATACTGCATACTCCGGTAGGAGAAATTGAATGTACCCGGATAAAGTATGATTTTTACATCTGGACTCCCCATGAAAGTGAGGTTGGCTATGCCTATGAATGGTATGCGCCCGATTTAGGAATTGTCCGCTCTGAAGAATATAATCAGAAGGATGAACTGCAATCGTATACGGATATTATCAGTATTAAGTATTGAATCGTGTAATTAGATATAAACTCATTAAAGCGGGGGCAACGCTTAAAATACTGCATCAGATGTTATGAAATATGTTGTATCATTTTCGGAAACAGAGAAGGGTTTTCAGCCGCTTCTATCGAATGGAAAGGAAATAGAGCTATTCGATGATCAGGATAAAGCGATGACGTTTTATAAAGATGAACTGGATAAATGTAAGATGAAAAAGGTGGCTGAAATCGATTTCGATCCATCGGATGAGGAGATCATTGCCAATGCTACTTTTCTATCGGTTGTTGATGTTACGGATCCTAATAACCTTGAATCTTTAGCCCTGTCTGATTATTTCTGGACGAAATAGTTTGTCCTTTAGCCATAGTTTATACACCGGTAAGCCACAAAGGTTGCCGGTTTTTTTATTCTCATTTGTTAAGATTGGAAATTAGTAGATTCTCAGAAAACAAACACCGTATATACTTGTTTTAAAGTTGTATAACAACATTTAATAACTCTGACTAATAATGACTATGGATGATAATAATTCAAATCTCATAAAAGAAGAAGGAAAAATACACTTTTCCAAACTCTGGATTATAGCAATGGTTGTCGTTGCTATTTATGGGTTTGGTCTTCTTCTTACGCTTACCTTCAAGGCTTATGATGATAAACCTCCCATTCCCGATCTGGTGATTAACCTGAACGGTGATGTCCTTTTCACAGGCGATGATATTCGAGAAGGTCAGGCTATTTTTCTGAGATATGGATTGATGGATAATGGCACAGTCTGGGGGCACGGAGCTTATTTAGGACCGGACTTCCCTGCGTTGTATCTGAACCGTATGGCACGCCGGACTGCTGAAATGATTTGTATGGAACAGCTCAACGTATCGTATGATATGCTAAGTGAAGAGGCTAAAGAGATTGTCAATTCGCAGGTAAAACATATACTTAAACCCAACAATTATGACCCCGAAGGTAAAACGCTGATTTTTCTTCCTTCGCAGGAGGTGAGTTACTATCAGGAGCCGGAATTGTGGCGTATCTATTTTAGCGACCCGGTAAATAACGGAGGATTAAAGGCAAACCTTATTACCGATTATGAGGAGTTAAGAAAGCTGACCTCATTTTTTGCCTGGGCAGCATGGGCTTCAGTAACATTGCGACCGGATTCGGATTATTCATATACCAACAATTTCCCCTATGATGAACTGGCGGGCAATACGCCAACAGCCGATGCAGTGGTTTGGAGCATCGCGAGTCTTTTGTTCCTGCTTTGCGGCATCGGTGCGCTACTGTTTATCTATGGCAAAAACGATGGTTGGGGATGGTCTGCACCCGAGCGGCCTCAACCCAATTATGCCCGTGCGGGTATAGCCACCCATAGCCAGAAAGCTTTGGTGAAATATATCGTTGTAGTGGCTGTTCTTTTCCTTGGCCAGACGCTTGTTGGCGGAGGCGTGGCGCATTATCGTGCCGATCCGGGTAGTTTCTACGGATTGGACATCAGCAATATTTTCCCGAGTAGCTTGCTCAGAACATGGCATTTACAGCTGGCCATCTTCTGGATAGCTACTGGTTTTGCTGCCGGTGGACTTTATCTTTCGCGGTTGCTGGGTGGCATCGAACAGAAAGGGCAAAGGGCATTAATCAATATTCTGTTTGTGGCTTTTGCCATTGTAATTTTCGGTAGTCTCATTTGCGAATGGGCCGGCTTGCTGGGCTGTTTCAATGAAATCACGTTCTGGCTCGGCTCACAGGGATGGGAGTATCTGGAACTGGGGCGATTATGGCAGATCTTGTTAATTATCGGTTTGGTGGTATGGTTTGTGTTAGTGGTCAGAGCCTCAGCGCCGGGCATTAAAAGGCCATCGACTAAAGTACTGACTACTTTTTTCTGGATAGCTGCACTGGGCATTCCGCTGTTCTATGTTCCGGCCGTATTCTTCGATAGCATGACGCACTATACTGTTGTCGATACATGGCGTTTCTGGATTATCCATCTTTGGGTAGAAGGTTTCTTCGAACTCTTTGCCACAGTGATGGTGGCCACTATGTTTATCGAATTGGGCATTGTTACCAAGAAGACCGGACTGCTGGTGATTTTCCTCGATGTGATTCTGATCTTTATGGGAGGCATCATCGGTACAGGTCATCACTGGTATTTCTCGGGACAAACATCGTTCAATATGGCACTGTCGGGTTGCTTCTCGGCGCTCGAAGTAGTACCGCTCGTGTTGCTGACGCTCGAAGGCTACTCGTTCATGAAGCTGCAAGGCACATCCACCTTCGGTGAAACCGGTTTCCGCCATAAGTGGACCATCCGCTATCTGATGGCTGTCGGCTTCTGGAATTTCCTGGGCGCCGGTGTCTTCGGTTTCCTTATCAATATGCCAATTGTGAGTTATTTCGAAATCGGTACCTATCTTACTCCCAACCACGGACACGCGGCCATGTTTGGCGTGTTTGGTATGCTTTCGTTGTCGCTGAGTGTGTTTATTCTGAGAGAAGTAAGTTCGGACGAGAAGTGGCACAAGGTAGAGCGCCACATCCGCACGGCATTCTGGGGGTTGAACATCGGCCTCATCATGATGCTGGTATTCAGCTTGCTGCCCAGCGGATTCCTGCAAGTTTGGGATTCAGTAGAAAACGGGTACTGGCATGCCCGAAGTCTGGACTTTACCAATAGCCACCCCATGCGCGTCATTGGATGGTTGCGTATGCCGGGCGATTTAGTATTTATCTGTTTAGGTGCTATACCTTTCCTTATTGCAGCATTAAGAGTCTGGTTTAGCAAAAAACAATAATCTCCGATCTCTTTAAAAATGAGAAAGCTCACCCTGCACAAGGATGAGCTTTCTTTATGTATCATAATTGTTTTATGGATTGGCAACCGGTGTTTTAGAAACCACTTTGTGCAATACATAATGCACGGATGATGCATCGGCAGGCACATCTATGACTTTATGCTCTTTTACTTTAATCACATATTCATAGCCCGGCACAAAGTCGAACCCTTCTATCGGACTATAGAAATTCAGCCATTCGGTATCGGTCTTGTTCTTTTTCACCAACAGACATTTGCGTGGTGCCACACCATAACAATCTCCTTTTTCGGGAGCTACAATATAAGTGGTAGTCGATGCACACGACATCAGTATCGCCATCAGCGGCAGAGTCAGAAACAATGCCATAAAAGATTTATAAGTTTTCATATTACTTGCAGCTATGTTTAGTTCTTGTTATTAAAATACAAACATAGTCAAATACTGCGGTTTATAAAAAATTATTTATTCTAATGAATCGAGTATTTTCTTAATCTCGATGCTTTGAAGCCGGCCATACACCTTATCGCCTATCGTCACCACAGGCGCCAGTCCGCAGGCACCTACGCACCGCAGGCAGTCGAGCGAATACTTCCCGTCGGGGGTCGTCTCTCCTACTTCAATATTCAGAATGCGCTTTAGCTCCTCGAGTATTTTCTCGGCACCACGCACATAGCACGCCGTACCCATACACACCGATATAGGGTAACGGCCCTTTGGAGTCATGGTAAAGAACGTGTAGAACGTAACCACACCGAAGACTTTCGAAGCGGGTATACGAAGTTTGGCGGCAATGACGCGCTGCACATCTTCGGGCAGATACCCTAACTGATGTTGCACTTCGTGAAGAATATGTATTAACTCGCCGGGATCGTTATTGCACTTATTGCAGATGGCTTCTATTTGTTCCCTTGCTGTACAGGATATTTTTATATCAGACATATCATTTATCAGTTTAAGTGATACGAATCAGTTTACGGTTTTCTTGAAATAATGCGTATGCAGCAGTTGATGCGCTTTCTCGCTGAGCGGCGCCCCGAGATAGTTTTCATACAACAGCTTGATATACGGATTCTCGTGCGATTTGCGGACAGGCTTTTCGCTGTCTTCCTCGTACAACGCTTTGGCACGGGCATAAAGCACATCGATATTGCCATGATGGTGAGGTTGTCCGCCACCACCGATGCAACCACCGGGGCAAGCCATGATTTCGATGGCATGATACTCATTCTTACCGCTGCGTATGTCTTCAAGCAGATGGCGTGCATTGCCAAGACCATGCGCAATGCCCACTTTCAAATCGAAACCTTTCAGGTTGACAGTGGCACGGCGTACTCCTTGCAATCCGCGGACTTCATCGAAATCGATACGTCCCAGTGTGTCTCCGGTATAGATTTCGTAAAGCGAACGCAATGCGGCTTCCATTACCCCGCCGGTGGTACCAAAGATGACACCTGCACCGGTCGATTCGCCAAGTGGGTTATCAAATTCGCTATCGGGCAATACTTTGAAACCGATGTTTGAACGCTTAATCAATGCAGCCAGCTCGCGGGTTGAGATAGAGTAATCGACATCGGGATTGCCTTTCACTTTAAATTCCGGACGGTCGCATTCGTATTTCTTAGCCAGACAAGGCATGATAGAAACCACCACTAATTTCTCGCGCGGTATGCACATCAGATCGGCCCAGTAGCTTTTTGCTATGGCGCCAAACATCTGTTGCGGCGAACGGGCTGTAGAGGGAATGTTGAGCAAATCGGGGAACTGATATTCAAAGAAGTTAACCCATGCCGGACAGCAAGAGGTCAGAATCGGCATGCTCACATCTTTATCGCCTTCCAGGAATTTAGTCAATCGGGTAAGCAACTCTGCCCCCTCTTCCATTATAGTGAGGTCGGCAGCAAAATCGGTATCGAATACATAGTCGAAGCCCAGTTCGCGCAGTGCATAGACCATTTTCCCTGTAACGCTTGTGCCCGCCGGATAACCAAAGGCCTCGCCCAGCGCCACACGCACAGCCGGAGCAGTTTGCACGATCACCACTTTATCGGGGTTCTCTAAATCTTCGAGCAAACGATTGGTGTGGTCATGTTCGGTAAGGGCACCTACCGGACAAACCGCCACACACTGCCCGCAATAAGTACATTCGCTTTGTGCCATGGGTTTATCGAATGCCGGAGCGATGGTGGTATTAAAGCCACGCCCTACTGCACCAAGCGCACCCACTGTCTGCACATCGTTACAAACACTTTCGCAACGGCGGCAATAGATGCATTTATCCATGTTTCGTACAATAGATGAAGTAACTTCGCGCTTACGGGGCGATTGTTCGCCATCCATAAAAGGCAGCTCACGAATGTTGAAGCGTACCGCCAGATTCTGCAATTCGCAATTGCCCGATTTCGGACAAGTCAGGCAGTCGTTCGGGTGGTCCGACAAGATCAGTTCCACTACTAACTGGCGCGCACGTTTTACACGCAGCGTACTGGTATGCACCACCATGCCCTCGGTACAAGGAGTAGCACAGGCAGGGGCCAGATTCTTTCTGCCCTCTACCTCTACCACACAAATGCGGCAGGAGGCCGGACTATTTTTCACACAGGTTCCTTTCAGGTTGAAATGACAAAGTGTGGGTATATCAATGCCTATTGCATGGGCGGCATCAAGTATGGTCGATCCCTGAGGCACAGATATTGAGTGATGATCGACCTGCAGGGTAATATGTTTTTTGCTCATAATGAAAGCTTAAAGTTAACAAATGGTGATGGCATTAAATTTACAGCGCGCCAGACACATGCCGCATCTGATACATTTATCGGGCAATATGATATGCGGTTTACGAGGCACACCAATAATAGCCTCCGTTGGACAATGCTTAGCACACAAGTGGCAACCCGTACATTTCGTCGGGTCGATGGCATACATCAGCAACGCTTTACATTGTTTGGCACGGCATTTCTTTTGTTTGATATGCTCCACATACTCCACATAAAAGTTATCGAGTGTAGACAGCACCGGGTTCGGAGAAGTTTGTCCCAGTCCGCACAGCGCTGTATCTTTTATCACCTTGCCCAGCGTAGATAGTTTCTGAAGATCATCATTCTCGCCTTTGCCCTGTGTTATTTTATTCAGCATTTCGAGCAATCGCTTGTTACCGATACGGCACGGCGTACATTTGCCGCACGATTCTTCTACCGTAAAATCCAGATAGAAGCGGGCCACCGAAACCATGCAGTCGTCCTCGTCCATCACAATCATACCGCCCGACCCCATCATAGAACCGGCTGCCAGCAGATTGTCGAAATCGATAGGCGTATCGAGGTGCTTTTCGGTAAGACAGCCTCCCGAAGGGCCACCCGTCTGAACGGCTTTAAATTTCTTTCCGCCCTTTATGCCACCGCCAATATCATAGATCACCTCACGCAGCGTGGTACCCATAGGCACTTCAATCAAGCCCACATTGTTAATCTTCCCCGCCAGTGCAAACACTTTCGTACCTTTCGATTTTTCTGTACCGATCGATGCAAACCAGTCGGCACCGTTGGTCAGGATAATCGGAATATTGGCCAGCGTCTCCACATTGTTCACATTGGTAGGTTTCCCCTTATAGCCTTTCTCGGCAGGGAACGGAGGTTTCAGCGTAGGCTCACCACGTTTGCCTTCCATAGAATGAATAAGAGCAGTTTCTTCACCACAGACAAATGCACCTGCACCAAGACGGATCTGGATATCGAAGTTAAAACCGGTACCCATTATGTTTTCGCCAAGCAAGCCATATTCGCGTGCCTGAAGAATAGCGATAGTCAAACGCTGAATGGCCAGCGGATATTCGGCACGGATGTAAACCAATCCGGTATTTGCCCCAATGGAATGTCCGCATATAATCATTGCCTCGATCACCGAATGCGGGTCGCCCTCCATAATGCTGCGGTCCATAAACGCACCGGGGTCACCCTCATCGGCATTACAAACCACGTACTTCTCGCGTTCCGGCTGATTCATGGCAAACTCCCACTTTACTCCGGTAGGGAAGCCACCGCCACCGCGGCCACGCAAGCCCGATTTCTTAATCACATCAATCACCTCCTGCGCCGTGCGGTTCAGCATACAGTCGGCCAGCGCATCGTATCCGCCACGCGCTATGTATTCTTCAATATTTTCAGGGTCAATCAATCCACAATTCCGCAACGCAATACGAAGTTGCTTGCGATAAAAATCCATATGCTTAGAGTCGCTGATGATCAGACTGCTTTTCGGATCGACATAAAGCAACCGTTCTACCCGCTTGCCATTAACGATGTGTTCTTTCACAATTTCAGCAGCATCTTCGGGCGCCACCTGCACATAAAAAGTATTGTCGGGGATTACTTTAATAATAGGGCCTTTCTCGCAGAAACCAAAACAACCGGTAACGATGACCTCTACCTTATCCGAAATTCCTTCGGCTTCGATGGCATGTATCAGATTTTCGGTAAGCAGATGACTTGCAGAAGCCTTGCATCCGGTACCACCACAGACCAGCAGTTGCATTCGGGGAGTTCCTTTAGAAAGGCTGCAACAACTATCGTCGGTGCGGCAACTGCAAGCCTCACGCAAAGCCAGGCGCACAGAGGCATTTTTCCTGATTTCTTTTAAATCGTGGATTGAGCTAATTTTCATAGAATCATTCTTTAGTTAACGGAGCAAATATACTTAAACCGATATTTCGGACAAGAAATTTGTCAGGAAAATGAATGACTTATGTTGAATAACAGTTAATTAACTATCATATTGTCATACAAATATCTCATTTATACACATCAACACCTATCACCACCATACAATATGACAGATAAACACAAAAAGAGCCGCACTCAGTCAATCTGAGGCGACTCTCTGTCCATGCATCTTCCCTATGCTAAAAAAGATGCACTTCTATTACTTAAAAAACAGCCTTATTCAAGGTGTTTATTGGTAAGCCTTTGAGAACTTGTTGCCAAACCTTTGGCAACATGCTGGCAAGCCTTTGGCAAAAGATTGCCAAGCCTTTGCCAGTAAACCGCCTGAATAACCACTTAAAACAGGGTTGAAAACGAGTGGTTTTTATACCTTATAAAGTAAATACAACCCACTGACTGTAAGCCTTCGTAGCAGTTGACGACTGGCCTTGCGATGGCATTCCACCTGGACGGCCACCTCCACCTCCGGGAGGCATTCCACCGCCACCGCCCATGCCGCCACCTGGAGGCATTCCGCCGGGACCACCACCGCCGCCTGGAGGCATTCCTCCTTGCGGACCTTCACCATTGGCGGGTCCGGACATTGCTGGTGCTTCACAACTCAAACCAATAGATACTTTCTTTTTCTTGCTCAGCTTCTTGCCCACCTTATCGTAAGGCACGGTGAATGCATAGACCACGCTGCCATCTGCTTCTTCTATAATAGCTTTTGTGCGGTCAAGATAATAATCCTCTTCATTGCAGGTAAGAACAGTATGATCCAGTCCCATCGATGCAATCAGTGGTTTAACACTCATTTCCGGACGATTCACCCTTTGCTGACGTCCATCGTTTTCCCCGCTTTGCCCAGGCTGAGGTTTAGGTCCGTCGAACATCATTTGCGGATTGGCCTTTGGAAAAGTCACGGCATAATTCTTATTCTTCTTTCCCAAAAGATCGACATACACCGTGAACCCCTGCATGATGAAGCGCTGCTGTGTAGCTTTATCTTTTACAACGATCTGCACCTGAATACCTTCGTCGTTATGATTCATTTTCAGCAGACAGTTTCCTTTGTCTGGTGAAACATACTCTGTCACCGG
>CAMTOS010000091.1 GCA_947074195.1 uncultured Bacteroides sp. | reverse complement strand
AAAAGATACTCCTTACCGGTAAAATCGGGTTGAAGCTCTTTTTCGCCTTTTAAAACTGATTTCTCGCGCTCCAGAATCTGAAGACCCATATATGCTGCACCAAGATCACCGGTTACACACACAAGATCGGTATCTTTGGCTCCGCTGCGATAGACAACCTTATCTTTAACGGCGTCGCCAATACAGGTAATACTGATAGTTAGTCCGGTTAGTGATGATGTAGTATCACCGCCAACTATATCTACATGATATTGCTTGCAAGCCAGGCGAATTCCTGAATATAGCTCTTCCATGTCTTCTATACCGAAACGCTTCGAAATACCAAGTGAGACCGTGATCTGACGTGGTGTACCGTTCATGGCATAAATATCAGAGAAGTTGACTACAGCTGCTTTATAGCCTAAATGTTTCAAAGGAACATAAGTCAGATCAAAGTGCACACCTTCCATTAAAAGATCGGTACTCACCAATACTTCCTTATCTTCTTCAAATTTTAGAACAGCCGCATCGTCACCAATGCCATATTTACTCGATTTATTCTCGAGTTCAATGCCTTCGGTTAGTTTATCGATAAGACCAAATTCGCCTATAGTGGCAATTTCTGTTCTCATATCTGCTTATGCACGGTTAATTAATTCACGCATGATGGTAGTCATCAAAGGCTGAGCTTTGTCAGCAGCTTCCTGAACATCTTCGTGAGTAATTTCTACGATCTTACCTTCAACACCAAGGTCAGTTACTACAGAAATACCGAAGCATTTAATACCGCAATGGCGGGCAACGATTACTTCTGGCACAGTCGACATACCAACTGCATCTGCACCGAAGATGTGGAACAATTTATATTCTGCAGGAGTTTCGAAAGTAGGACCTTGCGTACCTACATAAACACCATGCTGAACTTTAATTCCCTTTTCAGCTGCAATTTCATCGGCACGTCTGATCAATTCTTTATCGTAAGCTTCACTCATGTCCGGGAAACGTGGTCCGTATGGGATGTTTTTTCCACGTAACGGATGTTCTGGGAAGTGGTTGATGTGATCGGTAATAATCATTAAATCGCCGATTTCAAAGTCAGGATTAGTTGCACCACTTGCATTCGATACAAACAGTGTTTTGATTCCAAGTTCGCGCATCACGCGTACAGGGAAAGTAACTTCCTTCATTGAATATCCTTCATAATAATGGAAACGACCCTGCATTGCCATAATTTCTTTATCGCCTAACTTACCGAAAATTAATTTACCGCTATGTCCTTCTACAGTCGAAAGAGGAAAATTAGGAATTTCATTGTAAGGAATTTCGTACTTCTCAGTAATTTCGTTCACTAAGCTACCCAAACCTGTTCCCAGGATAATAGCTGTTTCGGGGCTGGTATGCATGCGTGCGCTAAGGTAGGCCGCAGTTTCATTGATTTTCTCTAACATAATCTCTAATATGTTGGTTTAAATTATTTTGCTGTTCATTAAGAATTTTCACTTCAATGGGTTGAACATAGATAAATGGTTTAATATCTTCACTCAGATCCGGATGGATTTTTAATCGTGTACCATCTTTCTCTGTTGTGATAATTAACCGCTTATTTTTATCTAAGTTTTCAAACCTTGTTTGTATCAGTTCGATTTCCTTCTTATTAAAATCGTGATGATCACCAAAAGTAAGCATTTCGACGCTTTTGGCATATTTTTTAAGCATTTTAATAAGAGGCGCAGGTGACGCGATACCTGTTACCACCAGTATATCTTTATCTTTTAATGCCTCCGTATCTATACAGAAATCTTCTCCATCTGCTACCATTTCCGGAAACAACGGATGAAGTTTGCTATAATCGAACATTGAAAAATATAACTCTTGATGCGGGAAAAGGTTCAATTTTCGGGCAATTATCTCTCTTTCATCTTTGGGCAAACCAGCAGGACATTTTGTAACGATAACTATTTGCGCTCTTTCTTTTCCGTTTTCACTTTCACGAAGTCGGCCTGCCGGCAAAACAGCATCTTCGGAAAATAACCGGTTGTAATCAGTAAGTAGAATATATAGTCCGGCTTTTACATACCGGTGCTGATAGGCGTCATCTAAAAGAATGACATCTGTTTCAGGGTTTTTCAGCTTCATCACTTCCTCTATTCCATGGCAACGATTTTCATCAACAGCTACTCTGATTTCCGGGAATTTCGATTTTATCTGGAAAGGTTCATCACCTATAGTCGCCGCATTACTGTTTTCATCCGAAAGAAGATAACCTTTCGTCTTGCGTTTATACCCACGGCTAAGCACGGCCACATTATATTCATCTTTCAGCAAATTGACGATATATTCGGTGTGAGGAGTTTTCCCTGTACCACCCACAGAAAGGTTCCCAATGCAAATGACAGGAACTGAAAAGCTTCTCGACCGCAAAATATTGCAGTCGAAAAGCTTATTTCTTAATGTGGTAACACCCTGATAAACCCAGCTAAGCGGGTAGAGGTACCGGTGAAGTTTTACTTCGGGTATGCTCATAGGCACGATAAATTTATTTTATATTCGGTTCAAAAGGCATACGTGCCTGAATCTTTGCTTTGCTGTCAAGGTCGCGGATAAAATTCATGTGGTTATAAATTTCACCTACCTGACCTTTCAGAATCTCAGATTTCACGTATGTGCTTTTGGTTTTGTTAAACAGACTGCTGATAAAATCTTCTTTTGCAGGATAAGTACATACGGTATATGCTTCGATGTCAGCCTTCTCAACAGCAATTTCGAGAGCTGTATTCAAACCGCCAAGAACATCGACCAAACCCAGTCCGAGTGCCATTTCGCCTGTCCAGACACGGCCTTCAGCAATTTTTTCGATAGCGGCATCAGTCATATGACGACCCGATGCACAACGATCGATAAACAATTCATAGCCACGGTCTACATAGTGTTGAAGAATCTCTTTCTCACCACCGTTCATAGGGCGAAGCATATTGCCGAAATCAGAATATGTATTTGTTTTTACAACATCAGTAGTAATACCTACTTTTTGCGCCAGTCCTTTCATATCAGGAACCATACCAAAGATACCGATAGAACCTGTAAGAGTAGTTGGTTCGGCTACAATAGTATCTGCCACACAAGAAATGTAATAACCACCAGACGCAGCATAATCGCCCATAGAAACGATAACAGGTTTTTCCGATTTAAGTTCTTTCACTGCATGCCATATTTGTTCTGAAGCAAAAGCGCTGCCACCAGGAGAGTTAACACGGAATACTACAGCCTTTACGTTTTCATCTTCTTTCAATTTACGAAGATCGCGGGTAACTTTAGAGCCAAGAATGTATTCATCCGAACCTGAAGGAGGAGTATCAACAATTTCACCTACCGCATAGTAAACGGCTACAATGTTACCACTCTTATCTTTAGGCACATTTTTTCTCACGTTTTTCATATCTGCCAGGTCGAGTAGCGGCATACGATCATCTTTTTCAATACCGATAACAGATTTCAGATAATCACGTACATCATTCTGATACATCAGAGTATCGACCAAACCATATTGTACATTCACCTCAGCAGGAGTAAACATTAGCATTTCGTTGGCAAATGCATTTAGTGAATCAACAGAGATCTTGCGTGATGCCGATACATCTGTCAGCAACTGATTCCAGATAGAACCAATATATGCACCCACCTGTTCGCGGTTTGCAGGACTCATTTCTGTCGAAGTAAATGGTTCTACTGCCGATTTATAGGTACCAACTTTGAATACCTGCACATCAATGCCAAGTTTAGTAAGCATATCTTTAAAGAACAACGGAGTCGATGAAATACCATACCATCCAAGTGAACCTTGTGGGTTGAGGATTACTTTATCGGCAACCGATGATACATAATATAATCCCTGGCTATAGCTATCAGAGTAGGCAATAACCGGTTTTCCGGTCGTTTCTTTGAAATCGAGCAACGCATTTCTTATGGCTTGTAAAGAAGCATATTGTGCCGAAAGATGTTCTGCATTGATGTAAATGGCTTTAATATCCTCATTTTCTTTCGCTTTTTTGATAGACGAAAGAATTTCATCTAATCCGTATGATTCAGTATCTGAAGATAACAAGCCGGATAACAATGCCTCCAGACTATCTTGTGAACGTTCAGCCAGTGCGCCGTTAAGATTAAGAACCATAATTGAGTTCTTGCGTACAGTAGTTTCAGTATCCGAAGAAGATACAATAGAGAAAATAGTAATAATGCTAATGATAAATACAATAATACCTGTCAGGATTAAACCTGTAACAGTGGCAAATGTAAATTTAAAAAATTCTTTCATATCGGTTATAAATTAGCGTCAGCTTTGAATTTATGCTAACAAAGATAAATTATTGAATGCTTATTTACCCTATATGTCGCCTACATTTAGTAATAATCACACTTAAGCATAAAATAATGGTTTTATTTTATTGAAATATCTTAAGCGTAGACTCAGAAATCTATTGAGTGGTGTATCAATTATAGGCTATACTATAATGAATCAGTGCCAAGCCTTTGGCACAATAGTCTCAAGCCTTTGGCACTACACTGCCAAGCGTTTGGCACCAGACTGCACAGCTATGGCTGTCTACCGGCTTGTATACTAGTACTAAGTTCTTATAGAATAGTCTGTTTGTCGTTTCTCTTTTCGTGTTAAATTGGTCATTTTGCGATTTTTATTAATATTCCTTTAGATTGCCCGCCTCCGGCTAAACATTATTCTTTTTTCTTTGTTGATATACAAAATCTGCTTCAATTCAGATGAATGAAACGATAATAATATTATTTACTAACTTTAAAAACCAATATGACAGTGAAAAAGAATTATTTATTACTAGTATTAGCTTTCTTATGCGCTCTGCCATTGTGCGCAAAAAAGAAATTTTACAGTGATGCAATTACAATGTCTGACATTTATGTATGGCAACAGGGTAATAGTTTGACTGCAAGTATGTTAGTTGACATGCCAGCTCTTAAGATTGAGCATCATGAGGCTTTAGTTTTAATCCCAACATTGACTGATGGTACAAATACTTTAGAATTGCAGCCTATCATTGTTAATGGTAAGAAAAAACAAAAAGAGTATGAAAAGGCAGTGAAAAAAGGTGCACAAATCAATGCATTAGTAGTTCCTTACGAAAAACGCGATGCTTTTGTGTATTCACAAGTTTGCCAATATCAGCCATGGATGGCAAATGCGTCTTTATATCTGGTAGAAACTTTACTGGGTAAAAAAGACAAAGTATTGATGGCTTCTCAGGAATTAATCACCAACGTAGTTTCAACTGAAGCAAAACGTTTGGCAGAATTAATACCTGTAGTAGCATTCATCGAACCAGTTGAAGTAGATAAAGTAGTAACTGATGTATATAATACTTATCTTGACTTCAAACTAAATCAGGCTACTATTCTTCCTAACTACAAGAACAATGCAAAAGAACTTGATAACATTAAACAATTGTTTGAAGGTGTAGTAGGAAATAGTGATATCGTAATCAATGAAATCTCTATCGAAGGTTATGCTTCTCCTGAAGGTCCTGAAGGATTTAACCAGAATCTGGCAAAACGTCGTACAGAATCTTTGATGAAGTATCTGGCATCTAATATTAAAGATATTCCTGCCACTACTTATACTACTAAATTCGGTGGTGAAAACTGGGAAGGTTTGATCATTGCTCTTACTGAACTGAATCCTTCTTACAAAGATTCAATCATTACAATCATCAATACTGCTCCGGACGACAATGCACGTAAACAAATGATTAAAGCTTATGATGGTGGAAAACCTTATGCTGATATGCTTAAAAATATCTATCCATTATTGCGTAATGTAGCTATCTCTATCAACTATACTGTAAATACATTTACTACAGATCAGGCATTGGTAGTTATGGAAGCTAATCCTAACTTGTTGAGCCAGACTGAATATTATAATGTAGCATTCAGAAGCCCAAGAGGAAGCAAGAAATTTGTTGAAGCATTTGAAGTGGCTCAGGCTCAGTACCCAGACGATCCAGTAGCTAACCTTAATGCTGCAGGTGCTTATCTGACAACTAAAAATGTGGCTAAGGCATCGAAAGCTATCTCTAAAGCAGACAAGAAAACTGGTGAATATTACAATAACTTAGGTATTATCAATTTCTATCAGGGTAATACTGCTCAGGCTATTGAATACTTCAAACAATCGGCTGCATTAGGCAATCAGGCTGCTGTAACAAATCTTTCTAAGATTATGAATGCAATCAATGCACATCAATAATCTATAGTATTTATTACTGAAATAATATAGTTCAGGGCTGATCCTTTTCATAAAGGGTCAGCCTTTGTTCTGTTTATAGTTCTCTAAAAATAGATTAATGTATGTGGAGTTCATTCTGTATCTTATGTAAAATATGTAACTTTCGGCTGGAATGACTGAACGAAAAATCATACATATAGATATGGATGCTTTCTATGCATCGGTAGAACAGCGCGATAATCCGGAATTGCGCGGTAAGCCTGTAGCTGTTGGTCATGCCGAAAAAAGAGGAGTAGTATCTGCAGCCAGTTACGAAGCGCGTAAGTATGGAGTTCGCTCGGCTATGGCATCGCTTAAAGCTAAACAGCTTTGTCCTGAACTGATTTTTGTGCCCGGAAGAATGGATGTGTATAAGTCGGTCTCTAATCATATTCATGGTATTTTTAGTGAATTTACCGATCTCATAGAACCACTTTCGCTTGATGAGGCCTTTCTCGATGTGACCGAGAATAAGAAAGGCATTGTACTGGCTATCGATATTGCGCGAGAGATAAAAAAACGAATTCGTGAGGAATTAAATCTTGTGGCTTCTGCCGGAGTGTCTTACAATAAATTTCTGGCAAAGGTGGCTTCCGATTATCGTAAACCAGATGGATTGTGTACTATTCATCCATCGCAGGCTATTTCTTTTATAGACAATCTGTCGATTGAAGCTTTCTGGGGGGTGGGGCCGGTGACGGCCAAAAAGATGCATCTTTTAGGCATTCACAATGGGCAGCAACTACGCATGTGGTCACGTGAAGGGCTAGTGCATGCTTTTGGAAAGTCGGGACATATCTATTATGAATTTGCACGTGGCATCGACTTAAGGCCGGTTGAGTCAACTCGCATCCGTAAATCTGTGGGATGTGAACATACACTCGATAAGGACATATCTGCACCATCGGCACTCATTATTGAACTTTATCATGTGGCCAAAGAGTTGGTAGAGCGTATCGATCGTAAAGGATTTACCGGGAATACGCTGACATTGAAGATTAAGTTCCATGATTTCGTGCAGATTACACGTAGCTTCACGCAAAATAAGAAGTTAGACAAGCTTGATGTCATTCTTCCACTGGCAAAGATGTTATTAAAAGAGGCAGGTTGTGAAGATAAACTCGTCAGGCTGATAGGACTTTCTGTTTCCAACCCAAGAAGTGAAGAAGAATTCCGGCCCGAATGGACGCAACTGCGACTGGAATTTAAAGATTAACCGATAAATAAAAAGGTCATCCCTGTTAAAAAGGATGACCTTGCTATATTATAACTTAAAGTGTGTTCTTACATGATAGGTTGCTCTGCGAGCAATTTGTTAAGTTTACCGGTTAAGGTTTGACACATGGCACCGTTGCCCATTGCCTGATAACGTTTGATCTGATACTGCAATACTAAAATTGCTTCGTTTACATTACTTTTCATAATTTTTTTGTTTTGTGCCCTTCCATTTGAAGAGCGGGTTTCACATTATTGTTTTCTTCTGTTTAACGATACAAAGATACGAAAAGTTTGCTGATTATATGTTTTACAACATAATATTATTCGATTTATAGCTATTTTTAATATTTGTATCAAAATGGGGGCAGTTTTGTTACAAAGATATTACATACTTTTGCAGTTGTTTAAAATACGATGGAATTATGCTAAAGAAAATACCACACACCTATACAATTATCTCCGTAGTTATTCTTTTTTGTGCCGTTTTGTCCTGGATCATTCCGGCCGGCGAATATGTACGCGAAACGGTTGATGTCAACGGAACCATGCGTACAGTGATTGTCGACAACTCTTTTCACAGAGTCGATCAGGAACCACAGTCATGGCAGGTATTCAGTACCATGCTCGAGGGTTTCGAGCGCCAGGCCGGTATCATAGCCTTTCTTTTAATTATGGGCGGAGCTTTCCATATCATGAATAGCAGTCGCTCTATAGATATAGGTATATTTTCATTTCTGAATTTCACCCGTAACCTGGAACGATATGCATTGATTCGGCGTTTGGGCGTAAACAATGTGGTGATTTCACTGATTATTATACTTTTCAGTCTTTTCGGTGCCGTCTTTGGTATGAGCGAAGAGACACTGGCGTTTGTCATTATCATCGTCCCGCTGGCCATTTCCATGGGATACGACTCCATAACAGGATTGTGCATGGTCTATGTAGCTGCCCATGTAGGCTTCTCGGGTGCTGTGCTAAATCCCTTTACCATCGGTATCGCACAAGGATTATCCGATTTGCCTCTGTTTTCGGGCTTTGAATATCGTTTGTTTTGTTGGGTGGTTTTAACGACTATATTAATTGTATGTGTACTTTTATATGCCCGCCGTATCCGAAAACATCCTACAAAATCGCCCGTTTATCATTTGGATGAATACTGGCGTAAACGTGAAAAAGAGACTTCTGAAGAGGTGATTTATAAGACAACACGCTCAGCCTATATTGTCTATGGATTGGTCGGAATTGCTTTAATTCTCTTTTCTATCTATTATCCGCAAACTATTTTCGAAGTGGGTGAATCTGCATTGCAACTTCCTGCAATTCCTGTTTTCACGGCATTGTACATCATCTTTGCAGCCATCGGATTGAAGAAATCGAATCATTTCTTTATTCTGAATCTGCTGGCATTTACCATCATCTTCCTTATCATCGGTGTGATGGGCTATGGTTGGTATCTGGCAGAAATCTCTGCAATTTTCCTTGCCATGGGAGTTCTGTCGGGTTTTGCTAATAGTGAATCTCCCGATACATTAATCTCTCAATTCCTTTATGGTGCTAAAGATATGTTGTCTGCTGCTTTGGTGGTGGCTCTTGCCGGTGGTATTATTCAAATATTGCAGGATGGTAAGATTATCGACCCTATACTGCATGCTATGGCTGCCGGAATGGGCGAAGCCGGACGTCTGGCATCACTGGGAAGTATGTATATGATTCAGTCTTTTCTGAATATCATCATCCCAAGTGGTTCCGCGAAAGCTGCACTAACCATGCCTCTGATGGCTCCATTTTCAGATGTAATTGGCATTTCCCGACAAGCTACGGTACTGGCCTATCAGTTTGGCGATGGCTTTACAAATATGATCACTCCTACATCGGCTATATTGATGGGAGCACTTGGTATTGCCCGCATTCCTTATGAAATATGGATTCGCTGGTTCTGGAAAATCCTGCTGATGTTTATTGTTATCGGTTTTATCTTGCTTATTCCAACTGTATTTATACCTTTGAATGGCTTTTAAAAAACCCGCTTCTAACTTCTAACAATACAACAATGAAAAAAACGATATCTGCCTTAATCTTCTCTTCTTTTATACTAATTATAATGAGTTGTTCACAATCTCACTTTCTGACTGATAAAAATTACCGGGAAGAGGTTTTGAATGATTATGAGTATAAAAAAGCTTTCATGCCTGATGGCAATTTCTTTGAATATATAGAGAATGATTCGCTGACTACCCGTGAACGTGAGGCTTTAAAATTCTTTTATGCATATATGCCGATTGGCGATATTACCGATTATCCGGCTGATTTTTATTTAGGTAATTTCCGTATAAGTGAACAGGCAAAAGCTGAAATGCCATGGGGAGATTCGGTTCCTGAAATTCTTTATCGTCATTTTGTACTCCCGATCAGGGTTAACAATGAGAATCTGGATAGTGCACGCTTTGTCTTTTATGATGAATTGAAGGATAGAGTAAAGGGTTTGTCTATGAAAGATGCTATTCTGGAGGTCAACCACTGGTGTCATGAAAAGGTGGTTTATCGTCCCAGTGATTCTCGGACAAGTTCGCCACTTGCATCGGTTAAAACCGCCTATGGTCGTTGTGGTGAAGAGTCGACTTTTACAGTAGCCGCGCTTCGTTCGGTAGGCATTCCTGCTCGACAGGTTTATACGCCACGATGGGCACATACCGACGATAATCATGCGTGGGTTGAGGCCTGGGCCGATGGCGAGTGGTATTTCCTTGGTGCCTGCGAACCCGAACCGATATTGAATATGGGTTGGTTTAATGCACCTGCCAGTCGGGGAATGCTGATGCATACAAAAGTTTTTGGACGCTACAATGGTCCGGAAGAAGTAATGCGTATCACTCCGAATTTTGTGGAAATTAATGTCATAGATAATTATGCACCAACAGCAAATGCTGTGATAAAGGTGGTAGATGAAGAAGGTAATCCGGTAGAAAATGCCAGAGTCGAGTTTCGGATCTATAACTATGCAGAGTTTTACCCAATGGCAACGAAATATACCGATGTAAATGGTGAAACGTCACTAACTGCCGGATTAGGTGATTTGCTGATATGGGCTTCTGCGGATAATCGTTTTGGTTATGATCGCCTTTCTTTTGGTAAAGACAAAGAACTTGTTCTTAAGTTAGATAAGAAAGTCGGTGAGGAGTATTCTATTGCTTTTGATATAGTACCTCCGGCTGAGAATGTAATGATACCGGAAGTTACTGATGAACAGCGAGAATTAAACACCTGCCGTCTTGCAACCGAAGATTCTATACGCAATGCTTATGTTATTACATTTATAACAGAAAAAGAGATTGGCGAGTTTGCCCGCATCAATCAATTGGATTCTGCTGTAATCACTCCGTTGATTCTGGCATCACGTGGTAACTACGGTGTTATCATGTCTTTTCTTGAAAATGCTTCGACTCCGGAAGTTATTTCATCTATCGATGAGCGAAATAATCCTGTCACATTATTGCAACAGATTTCAGCGAAAGATTTGCGTGATGTTAGTCGTGAAGTTTTAGATGATCACTTATTACATAGCGAAGGATCTTATAGTGGAGAATATTATGCCTCTTCTGTGATGAATCCCCGTGTAGCCAATGAAATGCTTACCCCCTATCGTTTATATTTGAAACATGCATTTAATGCCGATTCAGTGAATTTGTTTCAAAGAAACCCACAAGAACTTGTGAAATGGTGTGCCGATAATATTACTATTCTGGATGAACTGAATACCTTGCGTATTCCTGTCTCTCCGGTTGGTGTATGGAATTCGCGTGTGGCAGATGAGAAATCGCGTGATATCTTTTTTGTTGCTTTAGCTCGTTCCATAGGTATACCTTCATGGATTGATGAAGTAACCGGAAAAGTACAGTATCGTGATTTTAGTGGAAATCGCAGACGTGATGGTGTAACCGTGGATGCTGACTTTGGTAATCTGTCCAAACCTGTATCGCAAACCGGTAAACTGATTGCTGACTATGAAACTGTACCTGTCCTGACGAATCCGAAATACTATTCGCACTTTACGCTATCAAAATATAATAATGGAAGCTTCGGGCTATTGAATTATGACGAAGATAACAGCACGTGGGAAAGTTTGTTGAAGAATGGCGAAGACCTGGATGAAGGCTATTATCTACAGACAACAGGTACCCGACTGGCAGATGGATCAGTACTGGCTAACTTATCTTTCTTCAATATTAATGCTGATGAGACAACTGTTATTCCATTGACGATGCGTAGAGATGATGATAAGGCACAAGTCATTGGAAATTTCAATTCAGAATCTACTTACCTGCCTTTGAATAGTGATGTGTCTACGAGTTTCCTGCAAACCTGCGGACGTGGGTATTATGTGGTCGGAATACTTGGTGTTGGTCAGGAGCCAACGAATCATGCCTTAAAAGATATATCAGCTGTAAGTGATGGCTTTGATGAATGGGGTAGGAAAATGGTATTTCTTTTCCAGAATGAGAGTCAGTATAAACGGTTTAATGCATCTGAATTTTCCAATTTACCATCAACCATAACTTATGGCATAGACAAGGACAATAAGGTATTGAATGAAATTGTGGAGTCATTGAAACTACCAAATACGACATTACCTGTATTTATTATTACCGATACCTTCAATCGTGTTGTTTTTGTATCGCAGGGCTACACTATCGGATTAGGTGAACAGATGCTCAAAGTGATTCATGGTCTATAAACCTTTAGCTGCTTTTATGATTTGCTTTACTTTATCTGCAGTAGTTTCTGGATAGGAGTATTCATCGATGGATATAGTCCCTCCCATAGAAACATTCTGGTTTCTATAAATCATACGACTTTTCATCATTTCCCGTGCCGAGAAATGAAATTCTTTAATATTCGTTTCCTGTGCAATGCGATGAATATTATCCTTATTCACTCCACATCCGGCCATTAAAGTAATTCTATCGGCAGCTTGTTCATTTAGTTTCTGTAATAATGGAATCCCTTTCTCAGCAGTTGAGGCTTGTCCGGATGTAAGAATACGGTCACATCCTAAATCGATAATTTCTTCTAATGCTGTATACGGATCACGACAAACGTCAAAAGCCCGGTGAAAAGTGACTGAGATGCCTTTTGCTGCTGATATCAATTCCTTCATAATAGATTTATCTACATCACCTTCCGGTGTCAGGCATCCGAATACTACACCATCAACTCTAGCCTTATTCATCAACTCAATATCTTTCAGCATGATATTAATTTCTGTAGATGAATAGAGAAAATCACCTCCGCGAGGGCGTAGAATTACATGGAGTTTAATACCAGTTATTTCCCGGGCTGTAATTACTTCACCGTACGATGGGGTAGTGCCACCTTCAGGAATGCCCGCACATAGTTCAACACGATGTGTACCACCGTCACGGGCAGCGATGCAACTGGCTACAGAATTTGCACAAACTTCGAATTTCATAGATTTATGTATATTAAAAAAGGGACGAAGTATTGAACTTCGCCCCTTTATCATCTATAATAAGATAAGAATTTTCAAATTATTTAGCGAAGCTCACCGAACGTGTTTCGCGGATAACAGTGATCTTAACCTGTCCCGGATAAGTCATTTCATCCTGAATCTTCTGTGCGATTTCAGTAGATAAGCTTTCTGTTTGCTTATCATCAATCTTATCTGCACCCACAATTACGCGAAGCTCACGACCTGCCTGGATAGCATATGTCTTAGTTACACCAGGATAAGACA
>CAMTOS010000090.1 GCA_947074195.1 uncultured Bacteroides sp. | reverse complement strand
ACTTGGCAGAAAGGAGATACTTAATTACATCGAAGAGATCAGCAAATCGCTGTAACTGTATATACTCTATGCAATCTGTATATGAGTCATTTCTTGCCACGCCTTTGGCAATGTTTTGCCAAACCATTGGCAGAGTATTGCCAAAGGCGTGGCAATTTTTTGCCAAAGGATTGGCAAAAACTGCTTAATTAATGGTTCTTTAGCAAGGTAAACATATGTAGTATACCATTACTTTAATTACGCTATATATACATCTATATATCAAAACATTACTAACTTTAAAAAAACATCAAACTATGAGATCTATCCTGAAATTATCAACTCTCATTCTTTTCTTAATTACCGGTTATAGCCTGCAAGCACAATCTTTAGGCGATTTATTCAACAAAGACAATATCAGTAAAGTGGTCAATACCGTTACCGGTGCCAATAAAGATGTTCAGCTCGAAGGAACATGGATTTATCAGGGATCTGCTGTAGAATTTGAATCAGAGAATCTGCTGATGAAAGCCGGTGGAAAGGCAGCAGCTATAGCAGCCGAAACGAAACTGAACGAACAACTGAAAAAATTCGGAATCACAACAGGATCCATGACATTTACCTTTAATAACGATAGTACATTTACTACTACCGTTGCCGGAAAATCGTTGCCTGGTACATACACATACAATGCAGAAAGCAAAGTTCTGAGTCTGAAATATCTCAAACTGATGAATATGGATGCGGAAGTAAGCTACAATGTAAGTAGTATGGATATGTTGTTCAACTCCGACAAACTATTAAAACTCATTGTCTTCCTTTCGAGCAAAACCAGCAATTCGGCTTTGAAGTCAATCAGCACACTCGCCTCAAAATATGATGGCATGATGCTTGGTTTTGAACTGAAGAAACAATAGCAATCTATTTTTACTCACACACAATTTATGGCCACAAAAATTCAGAAAACAAACGTTGCCCGATTACTCGATAAGGCTAAAATAAAATATGAACTGGTGCCCTATGAGGTCGATGAAAGCGACCTCAGTGCCATTCATGTAGCCGAAAGCCTCGGTCAGGATGTGCGCCAGGTGTTCAAAACACTGGTTTTGAAAGGCGATAAGAATGGCTATTTTGTCTGCATCATCCCCGGCGAGAAAGAAGTCGATCTAAAACTTGCAGCCAAGGTATCGGGCAATAAGAAATGCGATCTTATTCCAATGAAAGAGTTGCTTCCGCTTACCGGTTATATCCGTGGCGCCTGCTCTCCAATCGGCATGAAGAAGCATTTTCCTACTTACATTCATACTACATGCCTGGATTTTCCGTTCATTTACGTAAGTGCCGGCCAGAGGGGCCTGCAGGTAAAACTTTCTCCTGATGATTTAATTCGCGAAATTAGGGCTGATGTTTCAATGTTAATCATTGAATAATTTCAGAAAAAGTTTATATTTGCAAACTTAAGTAGCAATTGTATAGCCATTTATGGGTTTATTCTTAAAAAATGGATAAAACATATGACATTAAGCACAATTTACTACCAAAACGTTAAAACTCTATTTATTAATTAATAATTTTTTTATCTATGTTGAATAAACATCCTAAGGGATTAATTGCCGCGTCTTTTGCCAATCTTGGTGAGCGCTTTGGTTTCTATACCATGATGGCAATTCTCGTACTGTTCTTACAGGCAAAGTTTGGCCTGGATGGTAAAACGGCAGGTGTAATTTATGCCACGTTTTACTGCATGATTTATCTTTTAGCTTTGGCCGGAGGTATTATCGCCGACAAAACGCGTAAGTTTAAAACTACGATTTCAGTAGGTATCATCATGATGGCCGTAGGTTATCTGGTTCTCGCGTTGCCAACACCAACACCGGTAAATAACTACACTTTAATGCTGGTTATTTCTTGTATTGGTCTGTTTATTATCGCTTTCGGTAATGGTCTTTTCAAAGGTAATCTTCAAGCTCTTGTAGGACAAATGTATGACACTCCTCAGTACTCAGCAATGCGTGACTCAGGATTCTCATTATTCTATATGTTTATCAATGTAGGTGCAATTTTTGCTCCGTTTGCTGCTATTGGCGTTCGTAGCTGGTGGTTAGGTACTTTCGGTTATTACTATGACGCAGAACTTCCTGCACTTTGTCATGGTAAACTTGACGGAAATCTTTCTGAACAGGCTGCTGCTAACTTCCAGATGCTTTCTGACAAGGCTTCAAGCGCTCCTATCGCTGATTATCATCAATTTGCAGGCGATTACCTGAATGTATTTACAACAGGTTTCCACTATGCGTTTGGTATTGCAATTGTAGCGATGCTTGTTTCATTGTTTATTTTCCTTGCAAACAAAAATAAATTCCCGGATCCAGCTCAGAAATCTTCTAAAGAAACTGCAGGTGAATTGAACGGTATGTCAGTTGATGAAGTTCGTCAGCGTTTACTTGCTCTTTTCGCAGTATTCGGTGTTGTTATCTTCTTCTGGTTCTCATTCCACCAGAATGGTTTAACACTGACTTTCTTTGCAAAAGAATATACTAATCTTCATGTAGGTAGCCATGCTATCACAGCAGAGATCTTCCAGTCGCTGAATCCATTCTTTGTAGTGTTCCTTACTCCGTTGATTATGGCTGTTTTTGCATGGCAGCGTAAACGCGGACATGAGCCTTCAACTCCAAAGAAGATCGCCATTGGTATGGGTATTGCAGCATTGGCTTATGTAGTTATGTCTGTTTGCTCTTTAGTTGCAGGTCTTCCTAATCATGAAGTAGTACGCGAACTGGGTTCATCACCTGTTAAAGTAACTCCATGGTTATTGTTCGTTACTTACTTTATATTGACTGTAGCCGAACTTTATATCTCTCCACTTGGTATCTCTTTCGTATCGAGAGTATCGCCTCCAAAATATCAGGGTATCATGCAGGGTTGCTGGTTAGGCGCTACAGCTGCAGGTAATCAGTTGTTATTCATCGGTGCACTTCTATACGAATCAATTCCTATCTGGTTGACATGGACAATCTTCGTAATTGCATGTTGTATTTCGATGTTCACTATGTTATTTATGTTGAAATGGCTTGAAAGAGTAGCGAAGTAAACTTAATTTATAATTTTTTAAAATCCCGGTGTCGATTTGACGCCGGGGTTTTTTGTTATGTATTAAAGGTAAAAAGGATATCTATTCTGGACAGATATTTAAGATCACATTACATTAAAAGAGGAAAAGATGAAAAGGATGACCCCCGTTATATTCATTCTGCTATTGCTGTGTGGATATATTTCAGCCCAGTCGCATCGCCCCCTGATGTTTGGCATTGGCGAACATATTCTGGATCATTATGTTGAAATGGAGGAAGGTGTATATGATAATATGAATCTTCAGATATTCTCTCCGCATAATCTGCAACTGAGCTTTACCACTACTTGCCCCACTCCCGACAATAAAACAATCTGCTTTGCAGCTGCAGCAGCGTTTACCGGCAAAGATCTGACCAGCATTTGCGGTCCGTACGTGGAAGATGGTATAGCCGGTAAAAATTTCTATGGTGGCAATATGAATGGTTACATTGCGATGTGGGATAACCATGTTGTGATTAAACCAGTAAAAGATTCATTATCGTACTACAAACAAAAGGCGATAGAGAATAAAGGTTGCTTCTTTGAACAATGCCTGCTTGTGGATAATCATCAGATGATAACCTGTAAGTTGTTTAATAACGAACGACAAAGGCGTGCTGTGGTGATTAAGAATGGTAAACCGCTGATTGTGGAATCGGTTAAAAGAGTGATGATCGATGATTTCTCGAAAGCCCTGGTTGCTTTTGGAGCCGAAAGTGCACTGTATCTCGACATGGGAGGATGGAGTTATGGTTGGTATACGAATTGTGTAGGCCAGACAGAGACTATCGGTGTTTACACGATGAATACCAAGCATCAATCCAACTGGATTATATTTAAATATAATGAATAGTGTTTTTATAAAATAAGAAAGGCGTATCTTCCGAAAAAGATACGCCTTTCTTATTTGCAGGATAGCCTTACTCTACACCGAACTTATAAATGCAGCGACTGTAATAGGTTTCTTCCGGACGAAGCACTGTCGACGGGAATTGTGGTTTGTTAGGACTATCGGGAAAATGTTGCGTTTCCAGACAAACAGATGTGCGTTTCTGATAAGCAATGCTGTCTTTACCCACAAGTGCACCACGCAGACCGTTTGAGGTATAGACCTGCAAGCCGGGTTCATTGGTATAAATATCCATCGTACGACCGCTTTTCGGATCAACCAATCGGGCAGCAAGTACAGATTCATCTCCATTGGTATCGAGTACCCAGTTATGATCGTATCCACCGGTAACTTTCAGTTGATCATTCTCTTCATCGATACGATCGCCAATTCTTTTCAGTGAAGTGAAATCGAAAGGAGTACCTTCAATATTCACAATCTCACCGGTAACGCATTTCAAAGAATCATATGGAGTCATCGACGTGGAGTTGATATACAGCAGCTGATCTTCTACATCGGCATGGAAATCTCCCGAAATATTAAAGAAGGAATGATGCGAAAGATTCAAAACTGTTGGTTTATCGGTCGTAGCATAATAAGAGATATCAAGAGCATTATCGTTGGTGAGTTTATAAATCAGATCAACGGTAAGGTTGCCAGGGAATCCGTTTTCACCATCGGGTGACGTCAGCGTCAGCTTCAGTGTGCTGTCGTTCAGCTGATCGGCATTCCATACTTTCTCTGCAAAGCCGGGAGTGCCGCCATGTGCTGAATGTATACCATTAGTATTCGGTACAAGTTGATAAGTAATGGAATCGAGCGTAAAGGTGGCATTCAGAATTCTGCCGATATAACGGCCGATGGTTGCTCCGAAATTCTGGCGGTTATTCAGATATTCATCGATTGTAGGGAAACCGCAAACGATATCTTCGAACTTCCCGTCTTTATCGGGCATCATCAGCGAAACGAGGCGACCGCCATAATTGGTGATACATGCTTCGGCTCCGTTTTCATTGGTCAGCACAAAAAGTCTGATTTCCTGATCATCTTTAATCTGCTGAAAATCTGCACTATTTAGTCCTGAAAGAGTTTTGTCGGTTGATTGATGACAAGAAATGGTTAAAAGAGAAGCTGATAAAATAAAAAGGTACTTTTTGAGCGTTAAACGAAGCATAATGTCAAATGATTAAGTGTTATTTTAATACTATTTGACAAAGATAGAGTATTAATTTAAAATTAAAAAGTTAACTTTGTCCCATTCAAACTAACAAAAAAACGATTGATATGAAAAAGCTATTACTATTCGCAATGTTTATTACAGTGAATATTGGTGTAATGTTTGCACAGGGAAAAGCTGAAATCAAATTCGACAAGACAACGTATGACTTTGGTAATTTCTCTGAAAATGAACCTATTGTATCGGGAGTATTTATTTTCACGAACGTAGGCGATGCACCATTGGTGATACATCAGGCCGTAGCATCTTGTGGCTGCACCGTACCTGAATACACCAAAGAGCCGGTTTTGCCGGGCCAGAGCGGTACCTTAAAAGTGACTTATAACGGTGAAGGTAAATTCCCCGGTCATTTTAAGAAATCGATTACTTTACGCACAAATGGCAAGACAGAAATGATGCGCATTTATGTGGAAGGTAACATGAAGGCAAAAGAATAAGCTTTAGATACTTAACATAAAGTTAACAGAATGGGGAATCTTTGATTCTCCATTTTTTTTTGTTTTCTTTGACGCTGTTTTACTTATACTAAAAGAATTAACACACGCAAGAGAGAAAATAATAACACAATAATATTAAAACAATGGAAGTAAAAGATGACAAATTTACGGGGTTACCCGAAAACGCGTTCAGAGAATTAAAACCCGGTGAGGTTTATAATCCTTTAATGAGTCCTGATAAAACTTATCCTGAGGTCAACCTCTGGTCGGTTTGCTGGGGTATTGCCATGGCTATACTTTTCTCGGCGGCAGCTGCTTATTTAGGATTGAAAGTAGGTCAGGTGTTTGAAGCGGCCATCCCTATCGCAATTATTGCCGCAGGGGTATCGAGTGCCACAAAACGTAAAAAAGCCTTAGGTGAAAACGTCATCATCCAGTCCATCGGTTCTTGTTCGGGGGTAATTGTGGCCGGTGCCATCTTTACGCTTCCCGCACTTTATATTCTACAGGACAAATATCCTGAAATGTCTGTTACATTTATTCAGGTGTTTATCAGTTCGCTGCTTGGTGGTGTGCTGGGTATTCTGTTCCTTATTCCTTTCCGTAAATATTTCGTAAGCGATATGCATGGTATGTATCCTTTCCCCGAAGCAACGGCTACCACACAGGTACTGATTTCGGGCGAGAAAGAAGGCAGCCAGGCAAAACCACTTCTGATTGCCGGACTTATCGGTGGTCTTTACGATTTCATCGTTGCTTCATTCGGCTGGTGGAATGAGATGTTCACTACCCGCTTCTGCGCCGTTGGTGAAATGATTGCCCAGAAATCTAAAATGGTATTCAATATCAATATGGGTGCAGCCCTGTTAGGTTTGGGTTACATCATCGGTCTGAAATATGCCATTATCATCTGTGCCGGTTCGGTAGCTGTATGGTGGATCATCATCCCCGGTATGGCATTGATCTGGAACGATACCGTGATCAATACATGGAATCCTGACATCACCACAACAGTGGGCAATATGGATCCGGATATGATCTTCTCTTACTATGCGAAAAGCATCGGTATTGGTGGTATCGCGATGGCAGGTATTATCGGTATCATTAAATCGTGGAGCATTATTAAAGGTGCTGTCGGACTTGCTGCGAAAGAGATGGGTAACAAAGGTACAGCGGCAGAAGCAGGTATCAAACGTACACAGCGCGACCTTTCTATGCGTTTCATTGCTATCGGTTCTATCATCACGCTTATTCTGATTACACTGTTCTTCTATTTCGATGTGATGCAGGGTAACTGGTTGCATACTTTTGTAGCGATTGTCCTTGTGGCTGTCATTGCCTTCCTGTTTACTACCGTAGCGGCTAATGCCATTGCGATTGTAGGTACAAATCCTGTATCGGGTATGACACTGATGACACTGATCCTTGCCTCTGTGGTAATGGTAGGCGTTGGTCTGAAAGGCCCTACCGGTATGGTGGCAGCCCTTGTTATGGGTGGTGTGGTTTGTACGGCATTGTCTATGGCCGGTGGTTTCATTACCGACCTTAAGATTGGTTACTGGCTGGGTAGTACGCCTGCAAAACAGGAAACATGGAAGTTCCTCGGTACTGCCGTTTCTGCGGCTACTGTAGGTGGTGTAATGATCATCCTGAATCAATCGTACGGCTTCACCAGCGGTGAACTTGCTGCACCTCAGGCAAATGCGATGGCAGCGGTAATCGAGCCATTGATGAGCGGTGTGGACGCGCCATGGTTGCTTTACGGTATCGGTGCTGTAATTGCCATTATCCTGACACTTTGCAAAATTCCTGCCCTTGCATTTGCACTGGGTATGTTTATTCCATTCTTCCTGAATATTCCATTGGTTGTAGGTGGTCTTATCAACTGGTATGTGACTACACGCAGCAAAGATGCAACGCTGAACAATGAGCGTGGCGAAAAAGGTACACTCCTTGCCTCTGGTTTTATTGCCGGTGGTGCGCTGATGGGTGTGGTTAGTGCAGGTATCCGCTTTGCCGGTGCCGACTTCCGTCTGATCGGCTGGTTGGAAAATCCATGGTCGCAGGTAGTTGGTCTGGTAGCTTATGCATTACTGATCATCTATTTCGTAAAAGCATCTATGAAGGTAAAATAAGAACAAAACAAGTATATTCTTAAACCAAATTAGAAGAATCATATGAAAAAGATTTTTTCGTTCGTGCTGACAGCGATGTGTATTTCCACATCGCTCATGGCACAGAAATCAGAAAATAAAGAACAGAGCCCGATGCTGCTCAATGCAGTGACTTTTCTGGATGTTCCTTACGTGGCCAATACACTCGAAACCGATGGTGAAGAGTCATTGATATTCAACTGCGATGAAGTAGACTGCACGACTTTCGTGGAATATGTTCTTGCCATGTCATTGTGCAAGGAACAAGGCAACGAGATGTCTGAAACGGAGTTTGCAAATAACGTTCAGAAGATTCGTTACCGCGATGGAGTTATTGATGGATACACTTCGCGTCTGCACTATATGACAGACTGGATTAACAACGGCATCAGAAATGGTTTCCTTGAAGATGTGACGGGTGCAAACAGCCAGTACACGACTCCGGTGAAAGTATCGTATATGTCGACTTATTCGGGTCGTTACAAGCAATTGGCCAATTCTCCTGAGAATGTAGCAAAGATGAAGACGATTGAAAATTCGCTTAGCGGAGAAATCGTAAAATGGATTCCAAAAGATAAGGTGAAACATTCGGGTGAACCGTATATTAAAAATGGCGATATCATCCTGATTACATCAAGCAATCCGAATCTGGATATCGCCCATATGGGTATCGCTTTTTATGTAGGCAATACGCTGACTATGCTTCATGCCTCTTCGGACAAAGAAGTAGTATTGGCTGAGCCGCTTTCATTGCGTGCTTATCTGAAACAGAATGATAATTTCTCGGGCATTCGTGTGGTGAGAATGGTGAAATAAAGATTACTGCTGCTTAAGCAATAGCAACAATTCTTTTTCGAGGCGTTGCTTCACTTCGTTAAACGGAACTTCTTTACCGAGTTCCTGCGCGAGTGAAGTAACGCCTTTGTTTATAAAGCCACATGGGTTGATGTATCCGAAATAGCGCAAGTCGGTATTTACATTGAAGGCCAGACCGTGCATCGTTACATAGCGACTACTGCGCACACCGATGGCGCAGATTTTTCGTTCTTTAGGCGTATTGATATCGAGCCAGACACCGGTAGCACCATCTACTCTGCCGGCTTTGATGCCATAGGTGTCACAAACCCGGATGACAGCCTCTTCCAGTATATCGATATAGTTTTTCAGTCCGAGACCGAACTCTTCGAGGTTGATAATAGGGTAACAAACAATCTGACCGGGACCGTGATAGGTGATGTCTCCTCCCCGATCTGTGCGGTAGAGTGTGGCATCAATAGTCCTGAGTTGCTCATCGCCCAATAACATATTGTTGGCCTTGCCGTGGCGTCCAAGCGTATAAACGTGCGGATGCTCACAGAAAAAGATATGGTTCGTATAATCCTGCCCCGATAGTTTTGCCTCAATCAGTTCATTAAAGATAAACTCCTGCTTATCCCATGCTTCGCCATAGGGAATCAATCCCCAGTCTGTTACTTCTGTCTTCATGTCTTAGTTGGTTGAAATTAAAAAGGCAGAAAAACATGAATTCATATTCTTCTGCCTTTCTTATATGCAAAGATATTCTTTTATAGCTTATACAAATCGCTGGCCGCTAAAAGTTCTACTTTTTTATCCTGCAGCACACGAATACAGTTTTCCATATCGTTAGGACGGATGATTACGTTGGCTGTATTTCCGTTGGCAAAAGAATACATATATTCGATGAAAACCCCTTCGTTTGAAAGGAAACGAAGCACACGCGACAATGAACCGGGAATGTTTGGACAGTTAATGCCCACCACATCGGTAATGTTTACGGCAAAATGCTGATCTTTCAAAGCTTTATAAGCCTTGTCGGGATCGGAAACAATACCGCGAAGAATACCGAAGTCGGCATTCTCTGCAATGCACAAAGCCGAAAGATTCACGCCTTCCTGCGCAAGGATTTCAGTCACCTCGGTTAAACGGCCTGACTTATTCTCCAGAAAAATAGACAGTTGTTTTGCAATCATATGTATTAATATTTAGAGTTTACGGTTATCGATTACACGTTTCGCCTTACCGGTACTGCGTTCAATGCTGCGCGGTTCAACTAATTTCACATCTACCCCAAGACCAAGCACACTGTGCAGGCGACCCTGAAGTTTCTTTTTGAGTGCCAGCATCTTGTTGATCTCATCTGAATAATAACCATCACGCACTTCCACCTGAAGTTCCATGGTATCGGTGTTATTCTTTCTGTCAACAATCAACAGGTAATGTGGTTCAAATTCGGGCAATTCCAGAATAACTGATTCAATTTGCGTCGGGAACACATTTACACCACGAATGATGAGCATATCATCACAACGGCCAAGAATGCGATCCATTCTCACCATGGTACGTCCACATTCGCAGGTCTCATGATGAAGCGCCGTAAGGTCTTTTGTGCGATAGCGAAGCAATGGCATACCTTCTTTCGTCAGATGCGTAAATACCAGCTCGCCCATTTCACCCGGCTCTACCGGTTGATTAGTTTCAGGGTTAATGATTTCGGGGAAGAAGTGGTCCTCATTCAGGTGGGTACCACACTGATGTTCACACTCATAGCCCACACCCGGTCCGGCAATCTCGCTCAGTCCATAAATGTCATAAGCCTTGATACCCATCTTCTCTTCTATCTCTTTGCGCATATTTTCGGTCCATGGCTCGGCACCAAATACACCAACCTTTAGTTTGAAATCTTCGCGTGGTAAACCCGAATCTTTAATAGCATCAGCCAGATAAAGGGCATACGAAGGTGTACAGCAAAGAACACTCGAACCAAAATCGTGCATCAGCGTGATTTGCTTCTCTGTATTCCCGCTCGACATCGGAATAACCGATGCACCGATATATTCTGCACCCGCATGCGCACCAAGTCCGCCGGTAAAGAGACCGTAGCCATAAGATACCTGGAAGATATCTTTATTATCGGCACCATAGGCAGTGAACGCACGCGCCAGACATTCCGTCCATGACGAAAGGTCTTTGCGGGTATACCCCACAACGGTAGGCTTACCTGTAGTTCCCGATGATGCATGAATGCGCACAATCTCGCTCATCGGTACGGCAGTCAGTCCGAAGGGGTAATTATCTCTTAAATCATGTTTGGTAGTAAAAGGAAGTTTAGTGATATCATCAATACTCTGTATATCATCGGGAGTGATTCCCATTTCCTGCATCTTTTTACGGTAGAAAGGAGTGTTGTGGTAAACGTGTTCCACTACTTTTTTAAGGCGGATACTCTGTAGTTTCCGTAGTGTTTCACGATCCATGCACTCAATGGATTCGTTCCATATCATAGCTTTAATCTCTTAATTAGTTAACTTATAAAATGTCAATATGTCTTAATTGCAAAGATATGTTATTTAAATTATAATTTGACATCAGAATGGCAGTATTTGTGTTTAAATTGTTTGTATATACTGTTTTTTTTGCCGAATATTGTCACCACTAAATACGATGTAGTTTATGAATTTTGAACTTACTTCTGCTTTCAAGCCCACGGGCGATCAGCCCGATGCCATAGCACAACTCACCGATGGTGTGTTAGATGGAATACCTGCACAGACTCTTTTAGGGGTAACCGGTTCGGGTAAGACATTTACCATTGCCAACGTGATTGCCAATATCAATAAGCCCACACTGATTCTCAGTCATAACAAGACCCTGGCGGCTCAGCTTTACAGTGAGTTCAAGGGATTCTTCCCCAACAATGCGGTGGAATACTATGTATCTTATTATGATTATTATCAGCCCGAAGCCTATCTGCCTTCTTCCGATACCTATATTGAAAAAGATCTGGCCATCAACGAAGAAATTGATAAGCTCCGTCTGGCCGCCACCTCTGCCCTGCTTTCAGGAAGAAAAGATGTGGTGGTGGTTTCTTCGGTATCGTGTATCTATGGTATGGGGAATCCGGCTGACTTTTACGAAAACGTAATTGGCATTGATCGCGGCCGCAAGCTGGACCGTAACGTGTTGCTCCGCCGCCTGGTAGATAGCCTTTATGTGCGCAACGATCTCGACCTGAAGCGTGGTTGCTTCCGTGTAAAAGGCGACAATGTGGATGTAAGTCTGGCCTATACCGACAACCTTCTTCGCATTAGTTTCTGGGATGATGAAATTGATTCTATCGAAGAGATTGACCCCATTAGCGGTGTATCGATTGCCAAATTTGATACCTATAAGATTTATCCGGCCAATCTGTTTATGACAACCAAGGAGACGACTTTCCGTGCCATTCACGAGATTGAAGATGATCTGACCAAGCAAGTGGCTTATTTTAATTCGATTGGAAAAGAGTATGAAGCGAAACGACTGTATGAGCGTGTGACTTATGACATGGAGATGATGCGTGAGCTGGGACATTGCTCGGGTATCGAAAACTATTCGCGTTATTTCGATGGCCGTTTGCCTGGAACGCGTCCTTACTGTTTGCTCGACTTCTTCCCGAAAGACCACCTGATTGTGATCGATGAAAGCCATGTTAGTGTGCCACAGATTCGTGCGATGTACGGAGGTGACCGTGCCCGCAAAACCAACCTGGTGGAATATGGTTTCCGCTTACCGGCTGCCCTGGATAACCGCCCTTTGAAGTTCGAAGAGTTTCAGACGATGGCTAAACAGGTGATTTATGTTAGTGCCACCCCTGCCGACTATGAACTGGCAGAGTCAGAAGGTATCATTGTGGAACAGGTTATTCGCCCTACCGGACTGCTCGACCCGATTATCGAAGTGCGCCCCAGCATGAATCAGATCGATGATTTAATGGAAGAGATTCAGCAACGCATTGAAAAGGATGAGCGTACACTGGTTACTACGCTGACCAAACGTATGGCCGAAGAGTTAACCGAATATCTGCTCAATAATAAAGTCCGCTGTAACTACATTCATAGTGATGTAGATACCCTTGAACGCGTTAAGATCATGGATGATCTTCGCCAGGGCGTTTACGATGTACTGATCGGAGTAAACCTGCTCCGCGAAGGTCTGGACTTGCCCGAAGTATCGCTTGTGGCCATTCTGGATGCCGATAAAGAAGGCTTCCTCCGCTCGCACCGCTCGCTGACACAGACTGCTGGACGTGCTGCCCGTAACGTAAACGGTACCGTAATCATGTATGCCGATAAGATGACCGACAGTATGAAATTGACCATCAATGAGACCACCCGCCGCCGTGAAAAGCAGCTGGCCTATAACGAAGCCAACGGTATCACCCCGCAGCAGATTAAGAAAGCGCGCAATCTGGCTGTATTCGGCAATCGTCAGGAAGATCTGGAGGCAGAATACCGTGATAAGAAGGTATATATTGAACCGACTCAGCCTGCTATTGCAGCCGAAGCACTGGAACAATATATGACGAAACCACAATTAGAAAAAACCATTTCTCAGACCCGCAAGTTGATGCAGGAAGCCGCCAAAAAACTGGAATTTATTCAGGCTGCCCAGTACCGTGATGAGCTGATAAAGCTCGAAGATTTGCTGAACGAGAAGTATAAATAAA
>CAMTOS010000089.1 GCA_947074195.1 uncultured Bacteroides sp. | reverse complement strand
CGGCTGTAACCATTGATTTGTGTATCAGATAATATTTGTATCTCTGAACCGACAAATTGTTGTGCTTCCCGGGCATCGGGGACAGGGCTTTCACCTAAAAAGAATCCTGCATCAATTAATAATGATTTCAGTGAATCAGCAGGATATGAGATCTGATAGTAAGAGGCGCGGGGAGAAGTCGTAACTTCAACTTTAATTCCCGAGTTTTCAAGTTCGGTTGCATAATATCCCAACTTGATATCTTCATATTTCCTGTGATCGATAGCCGATGTCCGGTTCAGTTCACCACAAAATGGCATGATTAATATATTACCATATTTCGGTCCGCCACCTGTACCACTTACATGTGTTTGCGCAAAACCATTGATTTGCTCAGGCATGGGCAACCAGCCACTATTTGGTCTGTGGGTGCAGTCGGGCGATGGTTTCACCATTCCAAAAGGATAAGAAGGGCCGATAAAAACTCTTCCTAATCCTTCAGATCCTATTCGGGGATCAACATAGCCGGAAAGATCTTTCTTCTGCGCTGAACACAGACCGGAAAGGAAAAGAATGAATAGGGCAGAGACGGATTTATAGATAATATGCTTTATCATACGGACAAATTAATAGGTGATTACTGTTTCTTGCTGAATTTTACTCTTGCAGTATTCTGTTCTTTGATATCGTCGGCAGCATAATCAGGTTTTGTATCTCCCCAATTAATTGTACAGTTGGTTATATCAATATCAGAAGCAGTGTCAATATAAAACGCATAGGTTTTATCATACACAAAATTCTCACCTTTGCATGGACGTTTATCATAAACTCCACCGGCAAACGGGGTGCGTTTATAGAGCAGTAAATCAACTTTGTCAAAGTAGATGTTATTGATTTTATCCATTTCATCTCCACCTATGAAAATGCCATTCTCACTGGTACACTTAATATTATTGAAGTAGATATTGCTGACTTCACCTGAATATCCGTCAACGGCGCCTTTAGGGAATCTCCAGCCTGCATCTTTATGATTACCAATGGCACGCGGATAAGAAGTGATATAGATTGGTTCTGCTTTTCCCCACCATACATCTGAGAAATATTTGCAATCTACCAGCATGTTCGAGAAGATGACATTGCTGACGGTACCTTCATCTCTGTTCTGTATACCAATGCCACGATTACTATCGCGAATAATACAATTGTTGAATAGCACATTATTAATCTTATCTACATTCTCTGAACCTATTTTAATGGCACAGGAACGCGAAGTCATAATACAGTTTGTTACAACGATATCTTCACACGAACCATATTCTTTATACTCTCTGCGGTTTTTAAGACAGATACAATCGTCACCTGATTCAATGTAACAGTTCGAAATGATTACTTTCTTAGAATGGTCAATATCGATACCATCTCCATTTCTGATTTTCAGATTATTCAGAATTGTTATGCCGTCGATAACCACATCATAACAACCAACTAAATGTAGTCCCCAGTAAGCTGCATCTTTTAAAGTGATGTCTTTGATATTTAGCTTTTTGACATTGATTAAAGTCAGTACATGTGGTCTGGGGTCAAAATCGGTTATGGGTTTAAGTTCATAAGAATCCTCAAGCTCTTTCCCCATAAATGCCACTCCATTTCCATTGATTTCTCCCATACCCGAGATTGATAAATTTTCAAGATCCTTTCCGCTGATCCACATCATGCCTTCACCTTCATTCGGACCAAAAGCACTCTCTTTATAAACACTTTCCAACGGATTGGCCAGTAAGCATGAATTATTTTCAAGATGAAGATTTATATTTGAAGCTAAATGAATGGGGCCACACATGAAAGTTTTTCCTGCCGGGACAAGAACTGTGCCGCCGCCGGCTTTACTACATTCATTAATAGCTTTCTGGATTGCTTTTGCATTATCTGTTTTGCCATCGCCTTTAGCACCATAATGTTCAATGTTGTACACATTCTCCAAAGTTTTGTGATTGCTGCATGCGCTAAACAATAGCAGGATACTTAAAACGATGCTTAGAATACTAATTTGTTTCATAATCTATATTATTTGATATTATTCAATGATTAAATTCACGGGTAAACTCTCTTTGGCTGATCCCCAATTTTTATCAGGTTCATTGCTCATGGTGAATTCAAGACATCCGCCATTCATAATGTCGCTGTGCGAGAGATAGTTTTTGTTATATATTTTGCCGTTAAGTTTGACCGAACTGATATAAATATTTTCAGAAGATGCTCCTTTAGCCTTTATTGTAAACTGTTTTCCGTTTTCAAGATGAAGCGTTGCTTCTTCGAAAGACGGACTCCCTATGATATAGTAAGGAGTGCCCGGACAAACCGGATAAAAGCCTAAGGCTGAGAAGAGATACCATGCTGACATCTGTCCTGCATCATCATTTCCGGATAATCCTCCGGGAGAATTCAGATATTCTGTATCCATGATATGCCGGACTTCACGTTGCGTTTTCCATGGTTCGCCCGCATAATTAAATAAGTAAGCAATTTGGTGACATGGCTCATTTCCGTGCCAATAGCGTTGCTGACTAAACATTGAATCCAGTTTGGCAGAAAAAACATCCTTACCGCCCATTGCCTGAATCAATCCGTAAATATCCTGCGGGGCATACCATGTATAGTGACAAGGGGCACCTTCGGTAATAAATTTACTAAATTCAAAAGCGTTATTCTCTTTCAGAAAATCACCAGCTGCATATCTGCCCTGCATATATCCTGTCGCCGGATCAATAACATTTCTGTAATTCTGTGCCCGCTGCATCAGTTGATTATAGTCGTCATCTTTACCCAGAGATTTGGCAATTTGTGCCAGTACAAAATCATCATAGGCATATTCTAAGGTACGTGATACCTGTTCATTGGTATGAAAGGCGTCAGGAACACCATCTTCAAGTGGTATATATCCATATTTTAGATAAGAATCGAGTGCTCGTCGTCCTTTTCCGTTTTTATAATCAGTTTCACTTTCAGGACTCTCGAAGGCATTTTTTCTCATCCCTTCATAGGCTTTTTCTATATCGAAATTGCGGATTCCTTTGCTATAAGCATCTCCGATGGCTGCAATGCAATGATCACCAATCATGGCTGCTGTATAACTATTCCAGGAAGGAAAAATAGGTAGCCAACCGCCTTGCTGATACATCAGAACCAGTGATTGCATCATTTCACCACCTTTGTCCGGTTCAATAAGATTGATATATGGGTGCAGCGCTCTGTACGTATCCCACATACTATAATCAGTGTAATAATTATTTATGCTATCAGGCAATGTCATGATAGAATCCCCACCTGCAAATGATGGATATCTGCCATCAACATCATTGAATTGGCGGGGCAGGAAAGAGGCACGATACATCGAGCCATAAAATTTTTCTTTCTCCTCTTTTGAGTTACTCTTAACCTGTATCTTATTCAGATGATTTTCCCAGATGTCAGTAAGTTCCTGCTGTGTACGATTAAAATCCCAGTGCGGAATTTCAGCCTCCATATTACGTCTTGCACCATCCATATCTGTAAATGATGAGGCCGCTTTTACTGTTATCTGATCATTTTTATTGACTTTAAACTGAATGAAAGCGCCAATGTCCTTTTTCTGCTCTATTTGCGTGTTTCCATGAAAAATAGAATCGGCATTAAAAGTGCCATAACTGATAATTGGCTTATTATACCGGATGATAAAATATCCATCAAAACCTGCCGGTTCTCCCCATCCCTGATAGATGCGGTGTACAGGATTAAAACCTCTTATTTCTTTATTCAATGTATCTATTTCGATATATCCTTCACCTTCATCACTATTAGGATTAATGATGAAATAGGCATTCCCGTCTTCCTCATAAGTGAAACGAAATATGGCTGCGCGTGAACGGCCGGTCATTTCTGCACGAAGTTTATCATCATCAAGAGTTACTGCATAATATGCCGGCGAAGCAATTTCGTTTTCATGCGAATATAAACTTCCACGCTTGCCCGGTTGCCATCTTAATTCATTGAATTGTGGCATAATGCTCATAGATCCGTAATCCTGAGTACAGCCTCCTACAATCCAGTGTGAGTTACGGAAACCTTGCAATAATGTGTCTTTGTAGTAATACGGCGCTATACACTTCTTTTCAGTTTGTCTAGTTTGAGGAGTCCAAAAATTCATCCCGTTAGGCTCTAAAACAGCTGGCAGAGTTTGTCCGTATTCTTCTGTTTTCTTTCCAAACATTCCTGCTGTTTTGGTTGTGCTTGCAGCTGTTCCAGTACGGGTATCTATATAAGATAAAAGTGTAGTTTTCTCAGATTCCGGGTGGCAACCTAAAAATGAAACTGAAATGAGGCATAATATGATTTTTCTAAGGTTCATGTATAAAATATTAATATGTTCTTACTGTATTAATAATTTGCTGTATCAAGATTAACAAGGTTTGGTCTACACCATTTTGGCCGTGTATTTAATTGTATTTTAAAAGAGCTGCCCGTGTTAATCACATTTGAATACGGGCAGCTAATATTTGTTTGATAGAGAATATTAATAACCGTTGTTTTGTTTCCAGTTTGTATTTACATTCATAACTTCTGTAGGAACAGGGAATATTCTGCGGAATTTTTCTGTATAACCATTTGGGTATAGATATTTAAAGCCCCATTCATCTTCAAACTTTCCGAAACGGATCAGGTCATTGCGTCTCCACGATTCATCAGCAAATTCGCGTGCACGTTCATCCAGAAGATCATCTAAAGAAGGAGTGCCGTCTATTAAAGGAGCATTTACATAACTTCTGATCTGATTCATCAATGATGCCGGTGTATCGCCGTTTGTACTGGTTGCCCCGCGTAATATCGCTTCGGCTTTCATCAATAGAATATCTGCATAACGGAAAAAAGGTACGTCATTACTCTGATTGCGGCTTTGTGCTTTAGTGGTTTCAAGATCCATATAAAATTTAATAGAACGATATCCCATCGAGCGGCCTAACTGGTCATTGCCTAAATCCAGTGTTGCTTCAGTATTTTCACCACGGAAATACATCTCTTTGGTGAGTTCCACCTGCCAGTAGAATTTATCATCAGCATCATCGCCTGTATAATACTGGTCAATACCTCTTTTACTTGTTTCAATCATGAACGGTTCATCGGTAGCTTCATAGTTTTTGCGTTGATAAAGTAACCCTGTAAGGAATTGTTTATTACGTTCATCACCTTCTAAATTGAATTTGTCGTAAAATTCGGGCAAAACTCTGAATGTTCCTCCAACACTATTGGGCAAATCAATTTCAAAGAATCCTTTTTGGCAACTTCTGTGAGTCCAAAAACGTGAATAAGTCATACCTTGCTGTTTTTCACGATCATATGGCATCACAAAAATGAAATCTTTGATATGTGAACCGTTTGTAGGGCGGAATTTTACCATGTAATTATCGCTGAGGTTAAATACGCCTGACTGAATAATGTCATCGCAAACAGCTACGAGCTCATTCAATTTTTCATTAGATGAAGATGGAGTATATGCGGTTACATCAGATGCTGTATATAAGGCCCAGTTGAGATAAAGTTTGGCCAGTAAGGCATCTGCCATATAACGGGTCGCCTTTCCATAAGTCGTTTCATCAACCAATGTGGTTAATCTATCCCGAACCTGAAGGATTTCTGATTCGATAAACTGACAGATTTGTGTTCTTGGAATACGATCCAATACTTCATCACTCATTTTGGTAACAAGAGGCACATCACCAAAATTATCCATCAGTATAAAGAAGTAAAATGCTCTCATTGCACGAACTGATGCAGATCCGTCACTTTCTTCATTGCCCAATAATGCCAGAACCTGATTACAGGTGTTTATACCGGTCATCGCAGAATTCCATATAGATGCTATCATACCATCATCGGCAGACCAGTTATGAATGGTCATGCGCATATATACACCATTGTCATAATAGTCTGTACCCAGTGAAACGCTGGCTGCTTCATCCGAAGAAAGAGTTTGAACCATCCAGTGATCACGACCTAATGCACCTCTGTATGAGTTGTAAATATTAGCTGATACAGCTTCAGCTGCTGCATCTGAATCAGGGAAAGTAGTATATTGTGATTTAATATCTACATTCAGGTCAGTGCAACTAACCAGTGCTAATAAAGTAGCAGATAATAAATATTTAAAAGTTTTTGTTTTCATAATCTGTATGAATTAGAAATTAATATTAGCTCCGATCAAGAATGTTCTTGTGCGTGGATAAGTCTGACGATTATCGATACCTGGTGTTAATCCACCCAGATAAACTTCAGGATCGATGCCTTTATATTTTGTTATGGTGAACAGGTTATTACAGGTTCCGTAGATTCTGATATTGCTTGCCCAGTTACCGATGCGACCAAAATCGTAAGACAGAGTTAATGTACTAAGGCGTACATAATTTCCATTCTCAAGATATCTGTCAGACAATAAATGTGAATTGTAATCAGACACTTTTTCTGTTTCCAGAACACTTGCCAGTAAGTTACGATTACCGGCATTACCAGTTACATTTGACAAACGTGCACGAGTTGCATTTAAAATTTTGCTACCGAATACTCCGTTAAAGAACATATTTAATGACCATTTTTTATAACTGATTGTATTGTTCCAGCCTAAAACTACTTTAGGTTGAGCAACACCGGTTTTAGTGCGGTCTTTATACTGAGGCGCTACAGTTGTTTCTCCGGTAGCTTCGCCAGTTTCTGCATCGTATACATAATACATGGAAACTCCATCTTCACTGTATCCTGCCCATTTCCAGGTATAGAATTGTCCGATAGGTGAACCTTCCATAATGCGTTGCTGACAGTTACCGGATTGTCCCGGAGCATTTAACTCAGCTTTATCCATATAATCCACAGAAAACTCTTCATTTGAGATGCTTTCTACTTTATTCTTATTATGCGATAAGTTTAAACTTGTGGTCCAACTCCAGTTGCGGGTTCTTACCGGAATAGCATTGATCGTTACTTCCACTCCTTTATTCCTGATACTACCCACATTTGTTGTAAGCCAGCCATAAAGATATTTGGTAGTAGAAACCGCATAATCGGCAATCAAATCTTTAGTACGTTTATCATAATATTCAATGGTACCACTAAGTCTGTTATTGAAAAAACCAAAATCCAGACCAACATTCAGCATGGAAGTTCTTTCCCATTTCAAATCAGGATTTGCATTACGTATAGCTCCCAAAGTGCGAACTAAATTATTGTTAGAATTGGTGAACCAACCTGTTGCACCATAAACAGCTGAAGCTGTAAATACATCAAACCCAAGTGAGTTACCACTTTCACCATACCCTACACGGATTTTCAAATCATCAAAAGCATTTAAATCCTTAATGAAATTTTCTTCTGAAATTCTCCATGCCACAGAAGCAGAAGGGAATGTTGCCCATCGATTGTTTTTACCGAAAGCCGATGAACCATCTCTTCTGACAGTTGCCTGTATCAGATACTTGCTGGCGAATGAATAGTTGGCACGTGCAAAGAATGAAATCATACGTAGTGTAGAGAGGTCATAGCTTCCAAGGCTGTTTGAATCTATCACATTGGCCATACCCAGATTATGATAAGTTAAATCATCATTGAAGAAATTAGAGGCTGTTGCCCAAAAACCATCATTATCATTGCTTTCTTCCCATGAATAACCAGCCATGGCATTTATCTTGTGGAGTTTATTAATTTCGGTATCATAATTAAAGAACATCTCCATAATCTTCTTATCATTTTGTCTTGTATTACGGGTTGCCTTACCATTCATGCCTGTTGCACTCATCGATTTGGTAGAATTATAATAATTCCCGTTATACTGTTCATTTTCGTAAGTCAGCGTCAGATTGTATGTAAATTGGGGAAGAATTGTAAACTGAGCTCTACCGATTCCCTGAATACGATTAGATTTTACGAAATCAATATTTTCTTTTATAAGTGATACAGGATTATAGTATTGTGATTTACCGGTATTTTCAAACCAGCTGCCATCAGCATTACGTACAGGTGAAGTAGGGAGATAGTAAGTCATGGCATCAAAAACACTCAATCCGTCTTCGCCGGCCAGTACATAATTTTGTTCAGTAATACTTGCATTCAGATTAACAGATAATTTCAATCTGTCGAATAGTGTTACTGTCTCAACAAATGCACGTCCGATATATCGCTTCATATCTGTTCCTTTTATTACACCGTCATTGCGCATATAACTCAAACTGGCATTATAATTCGTCTTTTCACTACCACCGGTAAGCGATACCGTATGACTGTTCGAAATACCTACACGCTGTACTTCTTTTTGCCAGTCTGTATTACATCCCTGATCATCGACTGCCTCCAATGCGAAGTTGTTTGCTATGATGAAATCTTTGTACTGAGTACCAGACATCAGATCCCAGTTTTTAGCAACATTGTTTACTGCTACATATCCATTATAGCTCACCTGTGTACGGCCTGCTGTTCCTTTCCTGGTAGTTACAATGATAACCCCATTAGATGCCTTTGAACCATAAATGGCTGTTGCAGATGCATCGCGAAGAACATCTATACTTTCAATATCATCTGGAGCAATAGTTGTCAGTGAGATACCCGGTACACCATCGACTACATAAAATGGTTCCATCGCTACACCTTCACGGAAAGATGAGGCTCCGCGTAGTGTAATAGAAGGAGAAGCATTTGGATCACTGCTTTGAGTAATGACAAGTCCCGGAACTTTACCCTGCAGCATTTGTGCAGGATTGGTATAAACGCCTTTGTTTAAGTCATCAGCTTTTATTGTGGTAATAGAACTTGTCACATCTTTACGTGTCATTTTACCATATCCCACCACTACAACTTCATCAAGAGTTCTGTTATCATCATCCATGATAACCGTTAAGCTGCTTCCCGTAACCGTAACTTCTTTAGTTTTATAACCGATATAGGAAAACTGGAGCGTTTTGCCCTGAGGAGTGTCTAATGTGAATTCACCGTCCATATTTGTAATAGTACCATTTGTAGTACCCTTTTCAACGACATTTACACCAATTAAAGGCTCTCCGGCTTTGTCTTTTACCAAACCTGTAACCTTGCTTTGTGCAAAGGCTATTTTACTGTTAAATAGAAACATAACCAAGATTAAAATCTGGGTCAATGTTCGCCTGGATAATAATTGTACGTTTAACATAATTAGTAAATTTGTTTTGATATTATTGTTTTTAGGTATATTGAATTTATATTTGAATCTGTTGTTTCACAGTTTTATATATATTTTCCTGCGATATAAAGGATATCCCGAGGCACCGAGCAAAAGTGTAAACAGGACTGCATATACTGTTGATGAAATGTACAGATCGGTAAACATTAGAACCAGTATTTCGAATATCACATTTCTGATTCCGAAATTATTGAATACAATAGCCAGAACTTCACTCAATACATAAAGGAAAAGAGGATTTACACCGAAAATGAGGAAGAATGTGCACCATTTATTTTTCTTCCTGATATCTATGAAATTCATCAGTGCAGCCAATAGCATAGCACAGAAACCGCAGGTTGTAAGCACAAATGTAGGTGACCATATACGTTTATTTAATGGTAGTACATCGATCAAGAGAAGGCCAATGACCATTGAAGTAAATCCGAATACAAATAGTTCGATCACTTTCTTCTCAGTCTGATCTGATTTTACTATTAATTTGCCGCAATAAAGACCGATCAAAGTATGTGCAATGGCTGATATCGTACTGGTTAACCCTTCGGGGTCAACCGGACTTTTTACATACACATGGGCATTCCCCAATATACCCCTGTCGATAATTGTTAGAATATTAATATCACTGCACTGATATCCATTACCAATTACCAATATTATTGTATATATTCCCAGTAATCCAATTATTAGAGGTAGCAGATAGCGATGATTCATTAAAAGAGCGATGAAAGAGGCGATGCAATAACAAATCGCTATTCTTGGAAGGACTCCCAATACACGAATATGTGCGAAAGGGAAAAAGTCACCTTTGCAGATATGTGCAAACCAGGTAATAAGAAATCCAATTAGAAATATCAGGATGGTTCTTTTTAAGATCTTGCGGGTCACATCCCATGAAATCTTAAAATTGAACTTATTCAGAGAAATATACGTTGAGATTCCAACCATAAAGATGAAAAAAGGGAATACAAGATCGCATGGTGTCAATCCATTCCATTCAGCATGTTTAAGAGGTGCATAGGCATATTGTCCGCCGGAATTATTTACTAAAATCATTCCGGCAACGGTAATGCCTCTTAAAACATCCAGCGATATCAATCTTTTGTTAGAAGTAGCCATACAGAATAGTTCTATTGATTAAATGCTGTTTCAAAAACTCTTTGAGCTGTCTTCACACAATCTCCCTGAGAAGTACTGTCATAAGGATCTTTAGCCAGTGTCCATGGTTCCTCCATCGCATAAAAATCAATATCAACTTCAGGCTTTCCATTCAGTTGTCCCTGAAGCATAGTCCAGAAAGCTTCCCACCGCGGATAATAAAAATCTTTTAGTACACCATTCCATTCTTTATGTGCATAATCTCTGAGTTTACCATCATTGGCACAAACCCGGTTTCCCCATGTTGTTATTTGAACTCGCGCATTCCATTCATATAAATCTTTTTCGGCATCATTATTCCCCAACTGTCTGGCCTGATTGATCCATCTACCAACTTTAAATTCTTCTCTTGTGGCTAATAACTCATCCTGAAGCAGGATCAGTTCAAGAAAATTATTAGAGTATTTCTCAAAGTTTTTCTTATCATAACTCTTGAAGGAAGCTATTGCGTTATTATAGACAATGCGTCCCTGATCGGCCAAAGCCTGACGAACTATGTCAACCAAATCATATTCGAAATTATTATTGCCCTTAAACTGCGGAGCCACGCTAAGCATTAGTTTTGCCGCTTCAGCAGTAACAGTTGGATCATAATAATTATCCATTTTAGACCAGCTTGACACCTGGAAATTATTCATCGACGGTCTGCCGCAAAATATCGATTCATGCGCACCCTGCTGATTATTTCCTGCAGGACAATTATAAATTGTATTTCCCAGTAATTGCCATGCCTTTTCTATGGAATCATTCGCAACACCATAACGTGCTTTTGCATAATTCGAGATCCATTCTTCTTTTGTAAACTCTTCTGGTCTCCAGGGTAATTCGCACATCAGCTCATACATCACCGGGTTATTCTCGATACCTTCCATGGTAAGTCCGATACCTGTCATATTATTCGCAAGAGGATTTGTTTTAGTTTGATAGAAATTATTCAGAAGCTGATCCATTCTGCCATGTAAGCCAACATTGGCTCCAAAATTCTGAAGCAGACAAAACAACCATTCATGATGTCCGTAACCTTCTTCTCTTTTCCAGATTGATTCAATTCCCCACATAGGGCGACATTCACCGAATAAATCAAGAATCAGCAGATCACCCTTTTTCATGCTGTTAATCATTTCCGGACGAGGATTCTCTGTCCATCCCTGTACCACCCAGACAGCATCAGGATTAACGGCTTTCATTGCATCCATAATTGCTTTTCCGGCCGCATCAAAATCTACTTCTACAATTGACTTGTTTTCGTGAAAAGGATCCATAGAGTAGTAGTTTGCTTTACCGAATAGTTTTTCCAACTCTTCATAATAAAGCGAAGCAATTTCTGCAAAGCGTGGATCAGTGGGTTGTAAAAACGATGGACGTACGTAGCCATTCCATAATTTTGCTTCTGCTATATTCAGGTCAAGTTTTTCGTTTGCATTGTGTGGTAACATGCCTGAATATCCCGGAAAGACAGGTTCAATGCCGAATTCACTCAATCTCTTCAGGATTTTCTTTTGAAGCTTTTCCTGTTGCTCATACCATGAATCAGGATTTGGACCTCCCCAGCCTTCAAGATTATTCATTTCCCACCAGGCGAGAAATGCAGGTCCGGCAATGAAATCATTGATTTCTTCTTTATTGTAACCGAGTTTATCCAGCAGATTATACCATACACATTCTTCGCCGACAATGGCTAATGGAAGATTAATGCCATGAAGAGCCATCCAGTCTATCTCCTGTTCCCAGCGTTCCCAATCCCAGAAAGGCATAGAATACGAATAAGTACAATAATTGAAATTATATCGTAATGATAAATCAGTTTCACGTCGTTCTTTTTGTTTAACCGGTGGAAGAATAGCAGGAAGTTCATATTGCATTCCATTCCATGAGAGATGCACGCCTGCATAATATTTTAAATACCAGTTTAATCCAGTTGCTATATTGATATAGTTATTTCCCCTGATTACTACTTTATTTCCTTTCTGATCTAATTCAAAGAAATCCTTACCCTGATCGGCAAGCTCAATTATAAATTTATCTGATGCTCCCTTATCAATTCTTTCCAATAATCCTTTTACAGGATTTGCGTTGATTGTGCAGGCGAATACTATTGTAATAATAAATAATGAAAGTGCTTTTGTCCGCATAAATAATAGAGATTAATGTGAATGATTATTCGCAAATCTATATTTTAGAAGGACAAAAGGAGGAGAAAATAGAACAAATAAAGGGGAAAATAGAAAACTCAGCTTTATTTATTGAGTAGTGTGCTTGGAAGAACTTTATATAGCTCTTTGAAGCATTTCGTAAAATATTTGGGATCATTAAATCCCACAGAATAAGCGATATCCGAAATATTTATGTCATTTGCATTTCTTGTTTGGGTCAACATTTCATGGGCAGCTTTTAATCTGTAATTCTTCATAAACTGTCCGGTTGATTGTCCGATAAGATCCTGGAGCTTTTTATTAACCAGCGTTTTGCTATATCCCAAGTCACGCACAAAATGCTCAATTTCATATTCGCAATCATTATAATTAGAATTCATAAGATCCATGGCTGCAGCTATAAACTTTTTATCCTTCGATTCTTCAGCCATATTTAGATTGTTACAATTCATATTGATTGCAAAAAGCGATTTATATTTCCTTTGTTGTGCAAATATATTTCTGATTCTATATAATAAAACCTCTTCATCAAATGGTTTACATAGATAATAATCAACTCCAATCTGGAACCCCTCTTTTTTCTGTTCTTCTGCAACAACAGCTGTCAGCATAATAAATGGAATATGTGAGATCGTGATATTGGCTTTGATTTCCTTCGATAATTCTATTCCATTCATCACCGGCATCATCAAATCACTAAGAATTAAATCAATCTTTCTGGTTTTCAGAATTTGTAATGCTTCCATACCATTTTCTGCTTCAACTATTTTATAATTAAAATGAAGAAGAGTTTTTATATAGCATCTCATATCAGGGTTATCATCAACAACCAGGATTGTTTCTGAAAAATTTTCTTCATTCTCTTTTAAAGTTGTCACCGGTTGTTTATTTAAAACAGAATGTTT
>CAMTOS010000088.1 GCA_947074195.1 uncultured Bacteroides sp. | reverse complement strand
ACTCTTCGCAAACGTTTAAACTCCCTTTTGCTAATCCTGATGGGAAAGTAAATAGCAATTGTCCATATAATAAAATAAATGGCAATAATCAACGGACCTTTTTCCCAAATGGTATTGATAATAAAATGATAAATAACCATCCCAACAAAGAAGGCAAATCCAAGGATTGTCTCAATGCTTATCCATCGATGATAATTATTAAACCTGATAATAACTTCTTTAAGTGGTTGTTCATCTATTTTGGTTTTAGTCAGATAATTGGTACAATAAATATCCCATATAAGAGCTGGGATAGCTGCTAATAAGCCAATTAATAAGAATAAATCGCCAGTCCACGCCTGCTCAGTGGTGTTGATGAAAATTATCGCAATTACAGCAGGTATTAATATAATAAGTGCATAAATACGGTTTCTCACTCTGGATCCTCGCATATCATTCACTCCAGATGAGACATACTCCTTCAGTTTGCATATATTTTCGTCTTTGATCAACTCTTTATCTTTGAGCTGCTCGCTGACCTGATTCCATGATTTCTTCAATTCATCCAAGTCCATATTATTGATCCTCCTTTCTCTTCATTTTTTTAAGTTTGTCTTTAATGCGACTAATCTTCGTCGCTACATTAGTCACGGTCAGGCCGGTAATTTCGGCTATTTCATCGTAACTCTTTTCTTCGAGATAAAGCAAGATAATCGATTTGTCAAGTTGTCCTAACTGATTTATCCATCGGTAAAGCTGGCGTAACATTTCGTGCATCGGATCATTCTCATCCAACACCGTATTCACTTCCGGATTTAATGTGACAAACTCCGGAATGTTTTTCTCTTTACGAATAAAACTAATACAAGTATTCAGGGCAATACGATAAATCCATGTAGAAACTTTGCACTCTTTCCTGAATTTAGGATAAGCACGCCAGATATTCAGGACAACTTCCTGATACAAATCATTTAAGGTAGCATTGGGGGTTGTGTACATATAACATACCTTATAAATGACACGCTCATACTCTCGTATGGTCGCGACAAATTCTTTCTCGATTTGCGTATCATTTAAAGTGGTTGCAGACTCCATTGCTGTTCTCTTTTTTAATTGCTTTTCTGTTTAATAAGACGTCGAAAGGAGAGAATAATCACAAACAGGGGAGAAAAAAAGAATAAAATATTTACTGATTCAAATTGGCATAAAGGAATTTATGCATTTCATCAATTGTTTTACCGCGTCTTTGCGCATAGTCGGCCAGCTGATCTTCTCCGATTTTGCCAACACAAAAGTAAGTTGATGCAGGGTGTGCAAAGATTAAGCCACAGGTAGAAGAATGAGGATTCATGGCTCCGTTTTCTGTAAGTGTGATGCCAACGCTACTAAAATTAATGAGCTTGTCAATCACGAAATTAATTGATTGATCGGGCAGGGAAGGGTATCCCACAGCAGGGCGAATTCCCTGATATTTTTCTACCAAAAGATCTTCATTACTAAGATTTTCCTGCTTATCGAATCCCCAGAACTCTTTACGTACATATTGATGCATCTTTTCGGTGGCAGCTTCCACCAGACGGTCAGATAAAGTTTGTATCATCAAATGTTTATAAGGATCATCTTTAAAAAGATTTTCAGTTGAGGAATCGATGCTGGAGGCAAATACGGCAACAGTATTTGCTACATTAAGTTCAGGTAGTGAAGAGGCGATGTTTTCGGGAGCAATAAAATCTGATAAACACAAAAAGGGAGTATCATCATTCTTCTTACCTTGCTGGCGGAGTAAAGGGAGTCGTATTCCATCAAGAATTAAATCATTCCCTTCAGAATAAGCAGCACATAATCTGGCTTTACTTTTGACAATAATATCATGGTCAAGTAAATTGAGCATGCTGATGGCTTCATTGTAGAGTTGCAAAGCTTCAGCTGCCTTAGGGCGTTCGTCTTCGGGAAAGGTAGTCAGCCACGAAGCGCGACATGCGTCGCATCCATGGATATTGGCAATTGTCGAAAAGCGTTTCTTAAACCCCCAGGCATGAAAGAAGTAGACCCAATTGATGAGCGGTGCCACATCATGGATCTTAAAAGATAGAATAGTTTCCATTTAATTATCTGAACTGAAGTTCTTGTCCTTTAACTTCGGAGATGATTTTACCATTGTCATAGATCGTATTTCCATTGATAATGGTTTTCTCTACTTTCCAATGGAATGTGTGACCTTCCATTGGACTCCATTTACATTTGCTGAACAGAGAATCTTTAGTTACCGGATTTTCAGTTTGAGGTCTCACTATAACAAGATCGGCCTGATATCCCGGGCGAATAAATCCGCGTCCCTGAACCTCGAAGATAATTGCGGGTGCATGGCACATCTTTTCAACAACTGTCTGAATTTTGAAGACTTCAAGATCTACTAATTCAAGCATGTTGAGCAACGAGAACTGAATCATTGGCATACCCGAAACAGCTTTTAATGCTCCACCTTCTTTCTCTTCCAATAAATGAGGTGCATGATCGGTAGCGATTACATCAATCTTGCCATCATTTACACCGTGGCGTAACGCATGTTTATCATTGGCAGTTTTGATAGCCGGATTACACTTAATGCGGGTCCCAAGATGTTCATAATCATTGTCCTCAAACATCAGATGCGAAATGCAAGCCTCACTTGTAATGCGCTTCGCTGGTGTAAGTGGTGCATTGCTTAATAATCCGAGTTCATCGGCAGTCGAGATATGCAGGATATGAAGTTTTGTATTATATTCCTGCGCAAGTTCTACAGCAAGGCGTGAAGAATTATAGCAAGCCTCAGCAGAACGAATAGTGGGATGAAATTTTAGTGGTACATCATCTGTTGCATTCTGTTCTGCCAAAACACGGCAAGTATTATCATGAATTGTATTCTGATCTTCGCAGTGGGCAGAAATCACAAAATTTTTCTCTGCAAAAATTTGTCGAAGAGTTTCCATGCGATCTACCAACATGTTTCCAGTACTCGACCCCATAAAGAGTTTAATACCGCAAACACGGTTTTTATTCAGATCTTTAAAATCCGTATAATTGGTATTGGTAGCACCGAAGTAGCAGGAATAATTAACCAGACTGTTTGCCGAGAAGTTTTTCATCTTTTCTTCCCACGCTTCAATTGAGGTAGTTTGCGGATTGGTATTGGGCATATCCATTACAGAAGTTACACCTCCTGCAGCAGCTGCACGACTTTCTGAATCAATATCAGCTTTATGTGTCAGTCCCGGATCGCGAAAATGTACATGATCATCAATAATTCCCGGTAACAGATAACAGCCCGAGGCATCAATTACTTCATCACAGGCTTTACAAGGAGAATCTTCATCTTTCAATACTTCGGCAATAATTTCGCCTTCAATAACTACAGAACCAAGAAATTTCTTTCCTTCGTTTACGATGATTACATTCTTAATTTGTACTCGTTTCATATCTTTTTTGAGGATAAGAATGGAAAAGACTATTTAATTTTAAGCGAATAACTCCAAAGACGGCTTCGCCAAAGATGCTGCTATTCATTTTCGAGACTCCCAGCTCTCTGTTAATAAAAATAACCGGGACTTCTTTAATTTTAAAGCCACTCTTATAGGCAGTAAACTTCATCTCAATCTGAAAGGCATAACCTTTAAAACGGATATTATCGAGATCGATAGTTTCGAGCACATTGCGTCGGTAGCATTTAAAGCCGGCAGTAGTATCATGAATCGGAATACCTGTAATGATACGTACATATTTAGAAGCAAAATACGACATCAGTACACGGCTCATTGGCCAGTTAACCACATTTACTCCACTAACATAACGCGAACCGATAGCTACATCTGCACCATCTTCAGCACAGGCTTTGTAAAGTCTGGGTAAATCATCCGGATTGTGGCTGAAATCGGCATCCATCTCGAATATATATTCATATTGATGCTGCAAAGCCCATTTAAATCCGGCTATATATGCAGTGCCCAAACCTAACTTACCTTTTCGCTGAATCATAAACAAACGGTCGGGGAATTCTGTTTGTAGTTGAGAGACGATATCTGCAGTGCCGTCAGGCGATCCGTCTTCAACAATTAAGATGTTGAATGATTTTTCCAGATTAAAAACAGCACGAATAATCTTTTCGATATTTTCGCGCTCATTGTAAGTTGGAATGATTACGATGCTATCAGATGTTGTGGTCATGTTTACTAAGAGTATTTATTACAAATGTAATGAATTTCAATTAGTAAAGAAATATATTGCAAGAAAACTAAACTGTATTTTGTATTTTTGCGAGTAAATTCTCAAATTTAATATATGACTATTGTCGAACTCCAGCAACAATATGCGGCTCATCCTAATGTAGCCGCGCTTCAAAAATTGTTGCAAACAAAGGCTGTGAAGCATTTATATTGCGAAGGATTGCAAGCTTCCGCGGCTTCTCTTTTTATGTCAGTTATCACTGAAAAAGAAAAGAATCCATTTGTTTTTATTTTAAATGATCAGGAAGAAGCAGGCTATTTTTATCATGATTTGATTCAGATTTTAGGAGATAAAAATGTATTGTTTTTTCCATCTTCTTTTCGAAGAGCAGTGAAATACGGGCAAAAAGATGCAGCGAATGAGATTTTGAGAACAGAAGTACTCAGTCGCCTCCAGAAAGATCCTACCGGATTGTGTATAGTTTCTTTCCCTGATGCACTGGCTGAAAAAGTAGTTTCACAGAAGGAGTTAGAGGATAAGACGCTAAAGCTTTCTGTTGGTGAGCGGGTTGATTCTACTTTCATTACAGATATTCTGCACAGCTATGGTTTTCAATATACCGATTATGTCTATGAGCCCGGTCAATATGCCATCCGCGGTAGCATTATCGACGTCTTCTCTTTTTCATCAGAATATCCTTATCGTATTGACTTCTTTGGTGATGAAGTTGATAGTATCCGTACATTTGAGGTGGAATCGCAATTATCTATCGAAAAGAAAGATAGTATCGTTATTGTTCCAGATCTATTAGCTACGGGTGCTATGGTCAGTTCTTTACTGGAGTTTGTTCCGCAGGAGACAGTGTTGGTTATGAAAGACTTCCTATGGCTCAGAGAACGTATTCAAGTGGTGTATGATGAATCACTTACTTCTCAGGCAATGATGGCTCAGGAAGCCGAAGATACGAATGCACTTACATTAGCGGGTAAATTAATTAATGGTGTAGAGTTTACTCAGAAAGCTCTTGATTTCCGCCGAATAGAAATAGGCAATAAGCCTACCGGAACACCCGATGCAAAGATTAGTTTTAATACATCTGCTCAACCGATATTCCATAAAAACTTTGATTTAGTAGCGTCGACTTTTACTGATTATCTGGATAAGGGATATAAACTATATATATGTAGTGATAGTAAAAAGCAAACAGACCGCATTCGTGATATTTTCAAAGATCGTGGAGATAAAATAACCTTCACCCCGGTAGAAAAGACACTTCATGCCGGTTTTGCGGACAATGCTTTACGAATGTGTATTTTCACCGATCATCAACTTTTCGACCGTTTCCATAAATATAATCTTCGTAGCGATAAAGCCCGTTCGGGTAAAGTGGCTCAGTCTCTTAAAGAGTTGAATCAATTCTCGCCAGGTGATTATGTAGTGCACACTGATCATGGTGTTGGGAAGTTTTCTGGTTTGGTTCGTATTCCGCAGGGAGATACTACGCAGGAAGTGATGAAGTTGATTTATCAGAACGAAGATGTAGTTTTTGTTTCGATTCATTCACTGCATAAAGTTTCCAAATATAAAGGGAAAGAAGGAGAGGCGCCACGCCTGAATAAACTGGGTACTGGGGCATGGGAAAAATTGAAAGATCGTACAAAATCCAAGATCAAAGATATTGCACGCGACCTGATTAAGCTTTACGCCAAACGACGTGAAGAAAAAGGTTTCTCATATAGTCCGGATAGTTTTCTGCAGCGTGAACTTGAAGCTTCATTTATTTACGAAGATACTCCCGATCAAAGCAAGGCCACTGCCGAAGTAAAGGCTGATATGGAGCGCGATCGCCCTATGGATCGCCTGGTATGCGGTGATGTGGGTTTTGGTAAGACTGAAGTTGCTATCCGTGCTGCTTTCAAAGCGGTAGCCGATAACAAGCAGGTAGCTGTTTTGGTGCCAACAACTGTATTGGCTTATCAGCATTATCAAACGTTTAAAGAGCGTTTAAAAGATTTGCCTTGCCGGGTCGATTATTTAAGTAGGGCCCGTACGCCTGCTCAAGTGAAAGGAGTGTTGAAAGGTTTAAAAGATGGTGAAATCAATGTAATAATCGGTACGCATCGTATCTTGGGAAAAGATGTGCAGTTCAAGGATTTGGGATTGCTTATTATCGATGAAGAGCAGAAGTTCGGCGTATCGGTTAAAGAAAAGCTTCGCCAGTTAAAGATCAATGTTGATACGCTGACGATGACTGCGACACCGATTCCGCGTACATTACAATTCTCATTGATGGGTGCACGTGATTTGAGTGTAATTGCCACGCCGCCACCTAATCGATATCCGATTCAAACAGAGCTTCACGCTTTCAATGAAGAGGTGATTATCGACGCTATTAATTTTGAAATGAGCCGTAACGGACAGGTTTTCTTTATCAATAATCGTATTGCTAACTTGCCAGAGTTGAAGGCGATGATCGAGCGTAAAATTCCAGATTGTCGTGTGGCTATTGGTCATGGACAACTTGAACCTAATAAACTCGAAGAAGTAATTCTTGATTTTGCGAATTACGATTATGATGTTCTTCTTTCGACAACTATTGTGGAAAGTGGAATTGATATTCCTAATGCCAATACAATTCTGATTAATCAGGCACAAAACTTTGGATTGAGTGATTTGCATCAGATGCGTGGTCGTGTAGGGCGAAGTAATAAGAAAGCATTTTGCTATTTACTTGCCCCACCGCTTTCATCACTTACTCCAGAAGGTAAACGCCGCTTACAGGCTATCGAAAACTTTAGTGATCTTGGCAGTGGTATTCATATCGCTATGCAGGATCTGGACATTCGTGGAGCCGGTAATATGCTTGGTGCGGAACAAAGTGGTTTCGTTGCTGACTTAGGATATGAGACTTATCAGAAGATTCTGACAGAAGCTGTTCGGGAACTTAAAAACGATGAATTCGCTGACTTGTATGCTGAAGAATTAAAAGGTGATGGATCTATTGAAGGTGAACAATTTGTGGATGACACACAATTGGATAGTGATCTGGAATTATTATTACCCGGCGATTATGTAACAGGAAGCAGTGAGCGTATGTCACTCTATCGTGAGCTGGACTCTTTATCACTGGATGCTGAAGTTGCTGCATTCCGTGGACGACTGGAAGACAGATTCGGTCCTCTGCCTGTAGAAACGCAGGAGTTATTGCGGGTGGTTCCTCTGAAAAGACTGGCTACACGTTTAGGTGTTGAAAAGATTGTGCTAAAAGGCGATCGGATGACGTTATTCTTTGTCGGTAATTCTAATAGTCCTTTCTATCAAAGCCAGATGTTCGATAATATTATAACTTATGCGTCCATGCATACACGCCGTTGCCAATTGCGAGAACAAAACGAACGCCGTTCCCTGTTAATCAAAGATGTGAAAAACGTAGAAACGGCGGTTAGTATCTTGCAGGAAATCGTGTCACTTTCGGCGACCGTATAACTTATCAATTAAATCGGGACGGTTAATGCGTCGCAATTCATTTATGATATTGCGACGTTCTTCCGGTTTATACCAGAAAAAGAACATACGTTGCTGCAATTTTTCTCTTTGCGTGCGTGCACTGAATGTAGGTTCGAGTGTATAAGGGTGATATCCTGTGTACCAGGCCTCAGTAGCCACTGTCATAGGGGTAGGTGTAAAATCCTGTACCTGTTCCAGATGAAAATCAAGACGTTTTGTGGCAACAGCCAGTTCGGCCATATCTTCTTCCTTGCAACCCGGATGACTTGAAATGAAGTAGGGTATCAACTGCTGACGCAATCCTTTTTCATGATTGATGCGGTCAAAAATAACCTTGAACTCCTCGAATTGTTTGAAAGAAGGTTTACGCATCATATACAACACGTCATCGCTGGTATGTTCAGGGGCAACCTTTAAACGACCACTTACATGGTTCTCGATTAATTCACGGGTATATTCCTGCGTACTTTTATTGATAGCTGCATCTTTGCTTTTGTGCAATAATAAATCATAGCGCACGCCACTACCGATAAACGATTTCTTAATCTCAGGCAATGCATCTACCGAACGATAAATATCAAGCAGAGGGCGATGATCTGTATTCAGGTTCGGACAGATTTTAGGGTGAATGCATGAAGGACGTTTACATTTCTTGCAAACTGAAAGATCTTTTCCGCTCATCATATACATATTGGCCGATGGTCCGCCAAGATCGCTGAGATAACCCTTGAAGTCGGGCAATTGTGCCACTTCTTTTACCTCTTTCATGATCGATTCCTTGCTTCGGCTCATAATAAACTTGCCCTGATGTGCAGAGATTGTACAGAACGCACAACCTCCAAAACAACCACGATGAAGGTTTACCGAGAACTTAATCATATCATAAGCCGGAATTCTCTTCCCTTTATATTTAGGATGAGGCAGACGTGTATAAGGTAAATCATAAGAACGGTCAAGCTCACCTTGAGTCAATGGAGGAAAAGGAGGATTTACTACAACCATTTGTCCATCAACTTCCTGCAAAATGGTTGAAGCCTCGTATTTATTCGATTCTTCTTCGATGATGCGGAAATTGGCTGCCTGTTTCTTTTTATCTTTCATGCAAACCTCATGTGATGCTAAAAGTATTTCCCCTTCTTTAACTTCACGTTTAGGCGCAATAAAGGCTGTTTGTAAGATATCAGTCGGAATGGAGTGATCTCCATTCTTCAGATTCTGATCCAGCTTTTTATATAATTCAACCAGTGGCTTTTCACCCATACCATAGATAAGCAGATCAGCCCCACTATCCTTCAGAATGCTTTTCTGAAGTTTATCCTGCCAGTAGTCATAATGGGTAAGGCGACGAAGACTTGCTTCAATTCCACCAATTACAACAGGAGTATCAGGATAGAGTTCTTTCAAAATCTTGCTATAAACTATAGTAGGATATTCCGGGCGCATATCTGGTCGCGCATCGGGTGTATAAGCATCATCGCTTCGTAAGCGTTTATTTGCAGTATATTTATTGACCATAGAATCCATGCATCCCGCACTAATTCCGAAAAACAAACGAGGTTTCCCCAATTTCTTAAAATCGCGTAAGTCATCGCGCCAGTTGGGTTGTGGCACAATAGCAACTTTTAATCCTTCGGCTTCAAGAATACGACCCACTACTGCGGCTCCGAAAGATGGGTGGTCTACATAGGCATCACCGCTGAAAAGGATAACATCCAGTTCATCCCAACCACGCATTTCCATCTCTTTTTTGGTCGTAGGCAACCAGTCGGTTACTTTATATGATTTCATTTTCTAAATAGGTATATATCATAAAGCTGTAAACTGAATGATGATAAAATCACTTCTATTACAACTAATTAATAGCTTATTAAGTTTAAATTATTATTGATGTTTTTAATTCTTAAAGAACATAAGTACAGAAGATTAACAGATGTTTGTTTAGGCAAAAAGTGCTCTGAAAAAGCAAAAGACGAACCACCCCCAAAGCATGATTTTGAGAATAGTGCCAAACAGAAAACCGAGAAAAGCACCCAAACCGGCTTTTAATGCATGGCGTGCCTGTTTACCACTGACAAGTTCGCCCAGGAAAGCACCCACAAACGGCCCGACGAGGATTCCCCACGGAGAAAAAAAGAAAACTCCGATGAGTGTTCCTAATAGACATCCCCATGTCCCATATTTCGAACCTCCGAATTTCTTAACACCCAGCGAGGGCACAAAATAATCGGCCACTTGTATAATCACTACAAGTATAAACCAAAATATAAGCTGTCCCCATGTGAAATAAACTTTATCACTAAAATCTAAAACGACAAGCGCCAGAAAAGCAATCGGCGGACCGGGCAGAACCGGCAGGAAACAACCAATCAATCCTATGACAAGCAGAATGATGCCAAGGACAATCAGAAAAATATCCATTTGAAGATAATTTATTTAGGAATAGTAAACTGTATCATCATGCGATCACCTTCATAGATCTCACGAAAACCTATCTTTTGTTCAGAAAGATAGGTTTTGAAATCATGAAAGGCTGATTCATTATCCATGATAATATCAAGTTTTGCACCTTTCGGGCTGGTATAAAAAGCCTTCAGAGCGGGGATGAGCGGACTGTATTCCAATGGTTCACGTGTATCAATGGTGATCATTTCTCATCCTCCTCGGCTGGTTGTTCATTCCGCCATTTTAAGTACAGATAAATTAATTGCTGAAGACCAAAAGCCTTCATATTATTATGATAAATCACATCTATACACAGATCGAGAAGATCTTTGCTGTTTGTTTCATTACTGATGATAAGCGAGCGTATATTCAATCGTAATTTCTCGAGCACATCTTCATCAATAATTCCATTACTATCAATTAAATGTTGGAATAGTGCATATTTCTCAATGGTTCTGAGATTAGCATCAGAGACTTCTATTGTGCGTGTACCACTTGGATTCGCTTGTATAGTATATATCATAATCATTTTGTTTTAGTGGTTGATAAAAACAAAGATAGAAAAAAACGTAAAAGAGTTGATATCATGATGATTATTTTTGCATGGGTTTATATACTTTTGTCATCCTATGTAAATTTAAATAACAATATAAATGAAAATACACAAGTTCATTCCACTTTTCATCAGTTTGTTTTATCTTTATTTTACTACATTATCTTTGAATGCACAAAACAATACTTCTATTACAATCTCAACAGAAAGAGGCAGCCGCGGAGAAGTCAATTTTACTGTAAATAACAGCGATTATGTACCTTATACGGTTACTCTGACTTTTAAAAACCTGACCGGTGCACGGTCTTACAACAATGGTAGTACGATAAAACGAGTCGTATATCATGGCCGTAACAGATTTCTAACATTGAATCCCGAAAATGATAAGGTTGCGATTAACTACTCTTATAACTATAAATGGGAGAAAGGCGATATTTCAGCAAAAATGGATACAACATTTGTTTATCTGTTACCGATAAAATCCGGTAAAACGACTTTAGTCAGCGAAATGATTAGCCTTGATAAATCTCTTCATGGTGTCGACGATAAAAAAATGACAGGTTATAGTTTTACAACCGTCAAAGGTGACACCATTTATGCCGCCAGAAGTGGTGTTGTAACAAAAGTTGTTGATGATATTGCTGCAACTGAAGAAAACCGGACTTATAGCCGCAATGAAAATCTTATAGAAGTCTATCATGCCGATGGTAGCTTTGCACAATATAAATTATTTCTGGAGAGAGGAATATTTGTTAAGGAGGGGGATCATATCACAGCAGGACAGCCATTGGGTATTATAGATGGTTCAAACTACAACTCCGGTTCGCATTTACGGTTAGTATTTTATAATCCTATTCAGGATATAAGTTCAATGCCTGTTAACTTCTATCTTGGCAACGGGACAACTGGCCGGATTAAATCAAAAGAACTTTATTGGGTTGAACATCCACAGGAAATTATTACAAAAGAAATGAATAAGAAATATATGGAGCAATGATAAATCAAAACCGTGATCAACTTTATCTGAAATGATATTGTTAATCACGGTTTTTCTCTCTCTTCTATTATGAGTTATAGTTTTTCAAGTTTTACTGTAAAATGTCTCATTAACGGAGCTTCCCATGCAATCTTTACTCCGCGTGTGATGCTTTCGCGACGATCAAATACATTCTTCAGTGCAGCAGCTACCACATTCATATGATTATCAGTATATACCCTTCTCGGAATGGCCAGACGAAGTAAATCCAATCCTCCAAAACGGTTTTCACGAGTCACCGGATCACGGTCGGCAAGAATATAACCAATTTCGCAACCACGAATACCTGCTTCAAGGAATAATTCTATAGTCAGCGTTTGAGCCGGAAATTCTTCTTTAGGTACATGTGTCAAGACTTTGCTTGCATCCACAAATATAGCGTGGCCACCTGCAGGACGCTGATAGGGAATACCATATTCATCTAACTTTTGTGCAAGATATTCTACCTGATGAATACGGGTTTGCAAAACATCGAACTCAGTATTTTCATCCAGACCAACGGCAAGTGCATTCATATCACGTCCGTTCATGCCTCCATAAGTCAGATAACCTTCATATTGTACGCAATAACCTTTTGCACCATCATACCAGTCCTGCAATCGAGTTGCAATGAAACCTCCCATGTTTACGATACCATCTTTTTTGGCACTCATGGTCATTCCATCAGCCAGACTGAACATCTCATGTGTAATTTCCTTAATGGTTTTATCAGCATAACCAATCTCACGCGTTTTGATGAAATATGCATTTTCTGCAAAGCGTGCAGAATCGAACAATACAGGTTTCTTATATTTATCAGCCAGTTCTCTAACTTCCATAAGATTCGCCATTGAAACAGGTTGACCACCAGCTGTATTATTCGTAATGGTAACGATGATAAAAGGAATCTTATCACCAAAATCTTTCAGTGCTTTTTCAAGTTTACGGCAATCGACATTTCCTTTAAAAGGGATTTCAAGCTGCGTGTTTTTAGCTTCATCAATGGTGCAATCGAGTGCTATAGCTTTACGTCCTTCAATATGACCTTTTGTCGTATCGAAGTGAGAATTTCCCGGAACAATATCACCTTCATGCACAAGATAAGAGAATAGAACATTCTCTGCCGCACGTCCCTGATGTGTCGGAATAACATATTCAAATCCCGTTAAACGGGTAATTGTATTTTTTAGATTGAAAAACGATGAGGCTCCGGCATAACTCTCATCTCCAAGCATCATTGCAGCCCATTGACGATCGCTCATAGCACCTGTGCCAGAGTCAGTAATTAAATCAATATATACTTGATCAGATCTTAACTGGAAGACATTGTAAAATGATTCTTTCATCCATTGCTCACGTTCTTCACGTGTACTTTTACGGATAGGTTCAACCATCTTAATTTTCCATGATTCAGCAAAAGGTAATTCCATTATCTTAAATGTTTTAATTCAGTACGACGAAATTAGCTTATTACTTTGTTTTATGCAATAAATCACTTACTTTTTGCTATTTACTTATTTTAGGTTCAGAAATGAGTGTCAGATTTTAATAAAAATAGCCTAAATGCTTTCTTATTGATTGGAATGATAGTCAATAATAATCAAACTATTCATTAATAAAAATACCTCTGTAAGCTATAATGCAAACAGAGGTATATGTCTGTAATTTCTATTAGTTTTATAAATTTATGAGATCAATTCCCATGGACCCCATTCATCTTTTCCGGGATATTCACCTGCAGAAACATACCATTTATTGCGGTAGATCTTTCCATTATATAAAACATATGTTCCGGCTGTAGGATATGTAGCTTCAATATCATACGTCAAAGCTTGTCCGGGAGTTGTCCCTTCACCATTTTCAAGAATTAATTCCCACGGACCGTTTGGATTTCCCGGTACTTCACCCGGATTTACCCACCATTTATTACGATATTTTTTGCCATTATAAGTTACAATAGTTCCGGCAGTCGAATAAGTCTTTGTAATATCATATTCTTCAATCTGCTGATTATCGCCGGTATTGTTATCATTATTACCATTATTGCCATCATTACCATC
>CAMTOS010000087.1 GCA_947074195.1 uncultured Bacteroides sp. | reverse complement strand
TAAGTATTTTGATGATGCGAGTAATAAACATCCCGGGCAGCATGATGGCAAGGAATAGGATGGCGATGATGATGCCTGATACGTCGCTACTCATGTGATAATCCTGAATAACGAACGGAATATTAAACGAAACGAAGAGGCCAAGATAGGAGGAAAAGAAGTAGATGATCATCAGGCCTATTAACAACGGAGCATTCATCTGCCGGTTGGGTTTTATCAGACTGGAGGCGGTATAGGTGATGTCATCGGCCATATCTTCAACTTTATCGACGTTGTTGATCATGTATTTGGGGCGCAGGAAGTTGGCAAGTATGATGCCGGCTGCGGGAAGCAGATAGACCAGGAAGGGCATGTGCCAGTTGATGTTGGCCAGCCATCCGGTAATGAAAGTAGCGAATACCAGTATGAGGTTCTGAATAGATGAACTGAGCCCCAACTGCCGGGTGCGGTAATTGCCCGAAAAGGCATCGGCTATGAGTCCGGTGGAGAGCGGAATTATCATTCCGGCACCAATACCCAGCAGACAACTTATCAGGATAAGGGCAAGCATGCTTTTGGCCAGAAAATAGAGTATTCCGCTGGCCAGAAAGATGGACATCCCGATGACGAGTATCACTATCTTCCCTTTGCTTTCGCAAATTTTACCCGAGAGCAGTACGAACGGAATAATCAGCAGATTTGGCATGGATGAGAGGAGCTGTATCTCTTCATCGGATACATGCGAGAATATTTTATCGAGATCGCCCAGAATTGGAGTCACAGCCAGTCCGGGAAGAGAAGTTATGGCAGATATTGACCAGATGGCCAATAATGTAAGCAAAGGAATGGTTCCTTGTCCGGTTTTTATTTTCATAAGTCGTAATCGATTTTTGATAGATAAATAAGGTTGTAAAAGACTGTTAATAACATAACAAAAATCGATTGCGACTTGTTGGTTCGGAGCAATTATTTAGACAATTTGGCCAATATCATACTGGCACAACCCAGCACGGCAAAGATCAGTGAACGCAGGGTAATAATGATAGCGTAATTGCCGGCAATGATATAGTTTTGAGCATCATCGGCCACAAAACGCTTTTCCATCACATCGGCACCACTCATGAAATGGGCACCTCCATCGGCCAGAAAGTTGTTGCCGCGGAAAAGGAGACTCAATGCAATTCCGAAAAAAAGAACAGCAACGATATACCAAATCCAGTAGAGCGTTACTTTTTTATCTGTTTCATCTGCCATAAGAATAAGATTTAAGTGGTTAGTATTCAGAAACCGGGATGTATATATGCTAAAATAGCTAATCTTATTGTCATATCAAACAATTAGATTAGCTATTTACATAAAGCACTGATTTACAGCTATTGAAAAGATGTAAAGTTGACGATAGTTTCCCAGATCGTCAGCGATAGCTTGCTGATTACCCAGTCATAGCTTCCTGACAAGCCAGCAATAGCTTGCCGGAAAACGATGCAGGTATTGCCTTAATCAGCTATAATATACCGGTACATTTCACAAGCAGCCAACAGATAGGCGCCTACACCGAAGTTGGCTGTAGAGTTGGCATCCACTACTTGTCCGGGAATGGCACGCTCGCCGATAGGCTGTACATAACCCACTTTTCCATCGGGCTGAAGCGCTACGGTTGTGAGATAGTTCCACGATTTATCGACCACCGGTTCGTAAGTCGATTTATCGAGCAAACCATTGTTCATGCCCCATAGCAGACCATAGGTAAAGAAAGCTGTGCCACTGGTTTCCGGTCCGGGAGCATGTTCAGGATCGAGCATACTGCGCGTCCAGTAACCCTCGGGTTGCTGCGAAGAAGCCACTGCCTGAGCCATCGTTTTGAAACGTTCTTCATACTTGTGACGGTTTGTTGCATCTGCAGGCAAATCCTGCAACACTTTTGCAAAGCCGGCCAGTACCCATCCATCACCACGAGCCCAGAAGTCTTTATGCCCGTTCACCGATCTGTGCACAGGATATACATATTTGCTATCGCGATAATATAATCCCGCTTCCACGTCATACATAATGCTGTCAGCATAAGCCAGATACTCATCGAGCTTATCCAGATAGAGCGGATTCTGTGTAATGTTATACATTTTGGTCATTACCGGCATCACCATATAAAGGCCATCAGCCCACCACCAATAGTCGTTCTGAGGTGTAGACATCTGATGCTCCATCACTTCCATGGCACGATTAATCTTTTGTGAATCGGGATTCAGGCTATATAAATCGGCGTAGGTCTGGAAACAGATCTGGTAATCGCCGAAAAGCACATATTCATCGCTTTCGCCATAGCTATAGCGCCAGTTATCTTTGTCATCGCACTTCGCGCCTTTCCATTCGTTATGCTCCGCCCAGTCGGTTGAGTATTGCAGATATTCGGGATTCTGTGTCAGCTTGTAGACCTCCATGTTGCCCGTATGATAGGCCGCATTATCCCAGAACGAACGCACATTGGGTGCATTGTTTGACTGCCAGTAATTGTTCACTTTATCTATAATGACCAGTACATCTTCCGATGCCTTTTGCTTATTTTCCTGGCACCCGGCCATAAAAGCGGAAAGTAAGAGTAAAATACTTAAATAAAACTTTTTCATAGTCGATATGCTAATTATTAATATTCATTTCAAGTACATAAACCATCTGAGGTTCATGATTTTCGGTCGTTTCGCCATCGCCCTGACGAGTGTGTTGTACAAACAGATGTACTTCACGTTGTTGTTTCCACAGATCGATATCGTAAGACGGTTCCCATGCATCTACGGGGAAATCGGTTAAATCTTTCAGCATCCATTCGCCTTTATTGATATCGGGGGAATAGGCCAATGTCACCTTACTGCCTCTTTCTTCATCCCGCAAAAAGTAGTAAACTTCACCATCATTCATCAGCATGCGCGGACGGGCTATCGGTATATTCTTTGTACCACCTCCTGCCAGCGTAAACGGAGTAGTCCGGTTTCCGACTTGTTGCTGCTGCCATGCATCACCATCGTGCCACACCAAACGATATTGTGGAATATCACTATCTGCATCGCGCCAGTAAGTGGCGATATACGGATTACCTGATGCATCGGCCACCATGCTTGTCTGATTGATTAGTTCGGAATTCTGCGGAATGATACAGGCATATTCAGCATTGCCGGCAGTTATCGGAAGATCATAAACCTCACCGCTACTCTTCTGCCACGTCACTCCCTTATCGGCTGAGCGGGCATAGCAAAGATCATGGTTCGTCTCCACCATCCAGGTTTCGCGCCATACCCACGATACATGAATAATACCCTGCTCATCTACACACAATTGCCAGTAAGCATTGCGCTGATTTTCTCCGTCAATCAGTATATTTTGCACCATAGACCATGTTTTATCAGCAACAGAATAATGATTCATCACCATATTGCCCCTTCCCGATGATCCTGAACGATAGACAAAAAGTAAATCGCCATCTGGCAGGCGATAAAACTCCGGATAGGTGACATGCGATTCGTCTATTCCGGTCATCGGCTGCTTCTCTTCCAATTCAAGCGAACCCGACGCCACACTTTTACAATAGTTCAGCGGATGCCCGTGATGGTCGAACGCCACATGCAGAAAACCATCGCCGTCGGCCATTAGACTAATGCTGTTGTGAGCATCTTTTACATTACCCTGATATCCTGTATTCTTCAATTCCCACTCTGCCGAACCCAGTTCGCGCTTTCCGAGAATCATATATCCATCTCCGTCATAATAGGCAATGTATTGATTTCCGCCATGCGTAGTCAGCGAATTGTTACGAAAAACGGTGGTGTTAACCGAAGTAGCGGCATAGCCCTTGCCTACCTCAACAAGTTTTTGAGAGGATAAGCCGGGCAATATGCCAAACAGATAAATTGTAAATATTAATGTGATTCTCATCTTAGATAGATTAAATAAAAGCAAAGAAAATATTATTTCAACAGATGCACACAATCTTTGCCACATGAATTATCTTCACAAGATGCAATTTGCAACTCTTTTTCAGGATGCCAGCAGGATTTCCACCCGATCACCGGAATCCCATTATCATCAAAATCTACAGGCAGCCAGATATATCTTGAGTCGGCCAGACTTTCAGGGCGCCATACATCAGCCATAAAAATAAAGGCATCTTCTTTACCATAGACCGGCAAAACACAAGTACTTTGTCCGCCGAAAGTCAGCTCAGCATCTTCACCAACACACGGATTACCATAAGATTCCCAAGGTCCCCATATTGAATCGGCTCCGTATAATCTTGCCTCGTTAGGTTTCCAGCCTGTACACCCCGAAGCAATAAGCCAGTATTTTCCATCGCGTTTAAACATAGCAGGCGCTTCATTGTGTCCACCCGGGAAAATGCGCATATACCGGCCCGTATGATCTGTATAATCATCTGTTAACTCAGCAATATGTAGTGTCAGGTTCTCTTCTGAAGAGTAGATATGATAAGCTTTCCCATCAGTATCGACAAAAAGAGTCATATCGCGTGACATCTGTCCTTCAGTCATATCGCGTCTTACAAACAATCCACCTTCTACCGCATTCATCCATTCGGGCGACCACCATTTATCAAACGACTCAGGTTTAAGCTTTGATTTACGCTGTGATTTAGACATATTCTGTGGAAACTTACCGGCATTCACTCTCCCGGAACGAATAAACTTATAAGGCCCCTGAGGCGAATCACTAACAGCCAAACCGGTACGCGCCGCCTGATATCCTTTGCCCTTCAGCTCCAGATGGAACCACATCACAAACTTACCCGTAGCAGCATTGTAAATTACTTTAGGACGCTCCATAATACAACCTCTTTCAATATCATGCCCTTCCAAATCTTCGACAACCGGAAGTGAAATACCTTCATAAGTCCAATTCAGAAGATCCCCGGATGAATAGCACGAAATGCCTCCTCCGGATGAGAAACCTTTAAGCGGACGATGCTCGCCAAACCAATAGTATTTACCACTATGAAACAAAACACCACCACCATGGGCATTGATATGATTACCGTCAGTATCTTTCCAGATATCACCTGATGCAATACCAGCAGATTTCTTCTGATAAACACGAACATAATCTATCTCATACTTCATGGGCAGAGCCTCATCATTAACAGGACCACCATTGATCCCACCTAAAGCCAGATTCAATAAGAGATATTGAGGTTTATGAAAAGGATTTTCTCCTTTCCCGATACGACCATTGACTGTGGCCGAAAGAGGGACTTCATTCAGCAACTCATCATCCAGATAAAGGCGGATAAACTCTTCATCCCAATCCATACGCCAGATATGAAACTCCGAAGCCCATTCAGGCTGCTTATCGGTAAAATAACTATAAGGCACCTTTTTACTGTTCCACACCGCATCATACTTTTTATCATTACCCCATGCCACATTGGCCAGTATATGAGGCACACCATTGATGCGATAATACTCCATGATATCGATTTCACCACACGATGGCCATTCCACACCACTACCCAGAGTCCAGATAGCAGGCCATGCACCATCAGCCACAGGGATTCTTGCCCGTACCTCGAAACGACCGTACAGAAATTCTTTCTTGCCGGCAGTATGCAGTGACGAAGAGGTATAATCAATCTTCTCCCTTTTCTCACTCCATTTATCACTTCCCTGCCGATAACCGGGGTTAAAACGATTATTCTCTTTACGGCCTTCGATTATCAGATAGCCATCTTTACAGTAAGCGTTATCAGGCTGATACCATTGCACTTCTTCATTGCGTACAAATCCATTCTCGTAATTCCATGCAGAAGAATCGGGAGATCCGTCCGTATCAAATTCTTCGCTCCATACCAATTTCCATTCCTGTTGCGCAACGGTTGTAACAGAGAACAGCAGAGTCATAAATAAAAGGGGGAAACTTCTCAACATCATCAATTTGGTTTTTATAAAACAGATATTAATCAACGCCACAAAAATATCTTACCAAACTAAAGAATATGTGTAATTAAAGATTAAGCAAGGTAGATTCTAAGTCAATCGACCATTTTGAACCAAAATTCGTCCTGTAAAGTCATTATAGATATGTCTACTAAATGTTAACTATCAGGATTCCGAGGGTATAAGATGTAAAAAAGCCACAACTTATCCTTAAAATAAGTGTGACTTTTCTTGTCGTGAGCTATCGTTATCGTTATCTATTCAGCAGAAGTTATATCAGAAGAAGAGATTCCAAACTCGGCAGGTGTACCATATTTATTCAACAATTGCTGAAGTTCTTCCGGAGAGATATGAATTATCGAGCCATGACGAGGATGAAAGTCCATGCTGATATCCTGGTCAATCACCTTGAAATTGTCAAGATCGACAGTCTCGCAGAACTGATATTTACCTTTCATATAAATGTCATACATCAGAATATACTTATCTGTTCCGGCCAGTGGAAACACGGCAGAGCCTTCAACAGATTCAGTAGTCTGCTGTTTATATTCAGGAGATTCATTCCATTTACCCGAAGACAAAGAAGCTGTTGTCGCCTTACGAATGCCATTACCATGACCTTCCGTTTTGTAGAACATATGATACATACCATCTTTGAACACAATATCACCATCAATACATGGTTTGCCATCCTTTGGCAGGAACAGCGGCTTATAATCGCCTTCAAGATCAGTGAAATCACTATTGGCATAAGCATAGTAAATGATATCAGGACCATCGCCATGCTTCATTGACCAGTAGACCATGTATTTTCCGGCCTCCTTATCAAATATCACCTGCGGAGCCCAAACTCTTTTCAGATCTTCCTGCCCGGCATATCTTTCAGGAATATTCACAACATTCGATGTCCAGTCAGTCAGATTATCTGATTTCAGCATTACCATGGCACGGTTTGAATCCCACCCGTTGGCCGAGACCATATCAGTCAGCACCATATAGAATGTTTTTCCATCTTCGCCACGCAAAACAAACGGATCGCGGACACCACCGGTAATGCTTATCTTTTTTGAACAGATAACCGGTTCGTTATTATTTAATGCCCGATAGTTAAAACCATCCAGACTAACTGCATAGCGCACGGCCTCTTTATCGCCGCTGTCACCAGTAAAATAGGCAAACAGATAAGCAGGTTGCTGCGCCTGAAGCATTGTAGTAATACCCAGAATAAAGAGAACAAAGAATGATGTGAGTCTTTTCATTAGCTTAAGAATTAAAATTTATTACTTTTCGGGTAGAGTCTTTAAATTCGACTTCCACCACATTTCCATTATCAAATACATGTATATTTTTTACCGGTGTTAGCTCTTCTTTGGTAAAGGGAGTACCAGCTTTCTTCCAGAGTTGAAGAGTGGCACGCACTTTAGTACCGCTCGCTTTATCTTTGGCCTGAATTAGTGCACATTCATCACTCACCGGATGTAAGCCTGATGCCTCAGTAAACTGCATATTATCCCAGCCTTCGAGTGGAATCATAGCCAACTGATATTCACCGTTATTGATGATATAAGCCTTATGTTCATCCGCATTCACTACTGTTTTCTCAATATCTTTATCGAGTTTAGGCAAAGAATAATGCCCCAGACTGAAATTAGTTTCAACAGGAGATTGCACACGATCGATACGCAATATACCATCCGGAAGATTTATATCAGCAAGATTAAAGCAGATATCTTCATTCGTCTCGAGTACTGCATCGCGGCGATAGATACCATCCTTATAATCTTTGAATGTATAGAGTCGCAATACTTCCCATTCTCCTTTATCGTTTACAACTCCATAGTTCATGGAAATTTCACCATCTTTACCGTCGGCCATCCATGGAAATTCAGTATTGTAGGCCAGCTTGTTATAGTTCTCGGTACTGCGAAATAATTGCCAGTCTTTAGCAACAGTTTCATGACACCATGAACGTACTTCGGAAGCTCCACTGTTAGGATAATTGGTTATCAACAGATTAGAACCCGACTGAAACTTAGAATAAACATGATTTGATTTGAGTTCATCATCCCATGGGCCATTGTTTTCCTGTGCTGTCCAGAAAGGATTATCTTCGGGCAGAAGCAAAGAAAGAAATGCTTTACCCATCCAGTAAACGCTGCCACGGCAACTGTAAATTTGCACAGAGGGCTCAAAAGGTCCGTAGAAACCTAAAGTAGGTACATTATCTTCCATGAAACCCGGATTCTGTAAAAACTGCAACATCGTGGATGAAGAGATGCGGCGCATCCAGCCATAATTAACGCCTGCAGACTCTTCGAGATAACCGGTAAGCGCCAGAGGGATAACTGAACCAAAACGATAAGGAATGCTTCGACCCCACATGTTCATTTCGCCTTTGGCATTGAACATAAATGGATAATTAGGAACCATATCTTTCAGGTTTTGGGTAAATTTCTCTGCATATTCGGGATAATATTTTTTGCCATAAAGCTGCGCCCATACCGGACCATACATCTGAAAAGCCCACATACTATAATAATCGTATGCCGGCGAATCGTTATACCATCCGTTTCCGCGATAGGCATCCAGACACTCCTGCAAATATTTCTCCATCAGTGGTTCATTAATTTCATATCCCTGATTCTTGAAGAAACTCATCACAAAAATATTGAAGAATCGCCAGTTAGAGCTAACTGTTGGTCCGTCACCATAACTCATCATAGTAGTAGCCAGACTATCTTTCTGAGCTTGTGTCAAAGGCTCCCAAAGCAAGTCAGGAACTACAGAAAGCGATATAGCCAGTGCGCCAAACTCAACAAGAATCTGACTTGGGCCACCATTCCCGCGAGGTTTAATATAAGAAGGGTGTTCAGGATTAATTAAGTTCAGAAGATTATGATGATAATAGTCGATTACCTTAATATCATTCAGCACAAGATCGGGCTTTTCTTTCAGTAAAGGAGCCGCCACAAACAAAGTACGGCAGAAACCTTCAAGTTTCTCAGTCGGCACCTGAGCTTCACTGTTGGGATAGGTTTTCTCAAACTGCTTCGGGAATTTCATCGGATCATCAAGAGTAGAAATATAGCTGAATGCACCATTCAGAATATATTCGGCAGCATCTACCCAATGCTGACGAGTTACACCTGTGAGCGGACTTACTTCATAATCAGGATGTTGCACCTGAAATACATCGGTTGGAGATTTGACAGCCATGCATGATCCTGCAAAAATGCATGCCATAAAAGAGACAAAAAGGGTTTTAATAAATTGTACTTTCATATTCTTACATCTAATAGATTAATTAACAAAGTGTGTTCTTACAGACAAGTCCATAAGCTGATACGACAAATGTATGGTTAATCTAAATTTACAACCTCTATTCTCGGTTTATGGGAGTAGACTTTTGGTTTATCCTCCATATTAGTCTATAATTCTACTTCTTCTGTTATCATATGATTATAACAAAAACATCACGCCACATTGATCCCCTCCTCTTTATCCGTCTGTTGCACGAACCGTTCCATATATTCTGTAGGCAACATTCCGAATTCTTTTTTGAAACAGGAACTAAAATATTTAGGATCATTGAAGCCCACAGCGTAAGCCAGCTCAGAGACACGTATCGATGCATTTTTATCTTCCATGATCTGACAAGCCGCCTTCAGACGAATATTCCTGATGAAAGCAGACGTATTCAGACCTGTGAGCGATTTCAGTTTCTTATATAGAGTCGATTTACTTGTACTCATTTCTTCAACAAACTGCGGCTGATCAAATTCACAATCTTCCAGATGGCGATTAACACATTCGATGGCACGTTGCAGGAAGTCTTCGTCAACACTTGTATAGTTTAATTCCTTGACTTCGAAAACCAGCTGATTCTTGAAATCTCTTGCCATATGCTCCTTATACTTCAACAGATTGCGGATACGCGCATGAAGCACCGACAAGTTGAATGGTTTGGTAATAAATGCATCTGCCCCCACTTCATAAGCCTCAGCACGGTCTTCCTCCTTATTCTTAGCCGTCAGCAAAATAATCGGAATATGACTGGTTTCCAGTTTTCCCTTGACATATTTACACAATTCCACCCCATCCATTTTGGGCATCATTATATCAGAAACAATAAGATCAGCTTCACTGGTATCGAGTATTTTCACAGCCTCAATACCATTTACTGCACTAAGTACATTATATTCACGCTGTAGCAGTTTAGTCATAAGTTGAAGCAATTCTTCATTATCCTCTACCACCAGAATAGTATGCGGTTTACATATAGCGTCAGCCTCATCTTCATCAAATTCATCATTATCACCATAGAAAATAGTTTTTTGTACAGGCATCACAACATCATCATCAATTTGTTCTTCACTGTAATACCTTCTTGTAACTGGAAGCCTTACAATAAATTCTGTACCTTCATCTTCTTTACTCTTCACATGTATAGTTCCCCGATGAAGATCAACCAGATCTTTTGTAAGAGAAAGGCCGATACCCGTACCAATAGTTTTAAACTTACGGTAATCGCCTTCATAGAATCGTTTAAACAGATCTTTGAGTTGTTCTTTCGACATCCCTTTACCATTGTCCTTTATATGTAGTTCTATGAAATCACTATCCTCGGCTTTATTTAGTGTTATTTGCACAAATCCATTTTCACGATTATATTTAGCAGCATTCGATAATAAATTATAAAGGATCTTATCCAGTTTGTCAGTATCAAAATATCCATGTATCGATTCCGGGTTGCACAATACAGAGAAATGGATTTTATGTTTCTTAATCAACGGACGGAAAGACTCTGCTGCATTTCTGACAAACAATGCAACGTCACCGGGAGAAACCATCAGCTTAAGATTTCCACTTTCTGCCTTACGGAATTCAAGTATCTGCTGAAGCAAACGCATAAGTCTCCCAATACTGGAATTCATCACACTATAAAGTTCACGGTGATTAGGTGACTGAATTTTCAGTTCATCAACAGTAGCTGAAATAATGGTTAGCGGAGTAAGAAGTTCGTGTGTGATATTAGTAAAAAATTGTAGCTTGGCATGATTCAGTTCTTCCGCCTTTTGTTTTTCAACTTCTCGTATTTGCAATTCATTGCGAAACAAAATTCTTTTTTTTGCCCGGTAATATAAAACGAATGTAATACCGCAAAAAAGAATAACATAAATGATAAATGCCCACCATGATGCCCAGAACGGAGGATGTATCACTACATCAAATTCACGAATATAACCGCTCCATATACCATTTTCATTTGTCGCTTTCAAACGAAACTTATAAGTTCCCGTTTTCAAATTATTATAATATGCAAATCGTCGCGTAGCATCCGTATATTGCCAGTCTTTATCAAATCCCACAAGCTGATAAGCATACTGGTTCATTTCGGGATTCTTAAAAGATAATGAAGCGAACTCAATATGAAAATTATTATTATTTGATGCCAGATCTAATCTTCTTGTAAAAGCAGGGGATTCAACTGATATTTTCTTACGTAATTCATCATCAAGAGATATTAAGGATTTATTGAATATCTTTATATCGGTAATCAGAAAAGGTACTTCTTTTGAAATTTCTACAATTTTAGAAGGGCAGAAACTGTTGTATCCCCGGTAGCTTCCGAAAAACATTTCGTTTCCGCGGCGACAGAAAGAATGTGGAATAAAGAAATTATCAGATAATCCATCTACGGTTGTAAAAACCCTTTTAGTAGGATTCTTTTCATCACCAGGGACATTTAACTGAATTAAGCCAGCATTTGTACCCAACCATAAATAACCAAGTTCGTCTTCCTGAATAGTACCCACCATATCTCCCGGAAGATTATATAATTTACTTTTCTCCTTAAATATATTTTCAACACGATCGTACAGATATAATCCTCCACCATCAGTCCCGGCCCATAAACGCCCCATCCGGTCGACAGTAAGACATAAGACTGAATTAGTTTTAATACGACCATTACTAAGGGCATAATATTCTGAATGAAGTGAAGACGTATGCTGAACATCACCCATTAAATGAATTATTCCATAATTTTGAGTAGCAAGCCAAATGCTTCCATCATTATCTTCTATAATATTACGAACAGAGAAATTATTGATCAGAGTACCGTCATCAGTTTTTAATTCACGCAGAGAGGTATGTGAACCATCGGCGAAACTAACTCCCAGACCTTCGCGAGTCCCTATCCAGCAATTATTCCGACGATCTTCATAAAGAGAAAAGACAACAGAAGAGGGAATAAATGGGGCATTCGACTGATTGAGTATTTTCACTTTTTCCCCTTTCTTATAGATGAAAATTCCTCCATTATAGGTACCAAACCATATTTCATTGTTTGTCCTTCGTTGAAGCATGGCATATATAGATGGCATTGTTCGTCCTTCAAACTCGGGAAGATCAGTTTGCAATGTTAATTTCTTTGTTTTTGCATCAAGCAACGCCAAGCCATATGTTCCGATACCAATCCAAAGGTTATTATCATTATCATTCAGCAGAGAACGTGCTGCAGTTGTAGGTATATCATTGTCCAGGAGGTTTACTGTCTGTTTAGTAAACAATGGTTTTGATGTATTAATCATCCATGCGCCACCTCCAATTGAGCCAATCCACATATTACCTGTTACATCGGTAGTAATAGAGTTCACTTCATCAGAAGGTATATAAAATTCATCACTCTGTGATCTGTAGTTTACAAATTTTCCCGGACTTCTGAGATCCATAATACTCAGTCCACCACGGGTACCTATCCATAATGTATTTGTATGAGGATCCTCTGCAATAGCATAAACCACATCATCAGAAAGACTCGAATTATCTTTATTGATATGGCGATAATTAATGAAAGACACATTACTCATATCTTTCGGATTTACTATTTTATACAAACCTTCCCGCCATGCTCCGACCCAGATATCACCACGTGAATCCTGGAAAATTGTATGAGCCGATTGACGCATATTGAATTCCGGATACGCAAAGAAACGATTTACAGATGGAGAATAACGATATAGTCCATTTGCCCATGTACCGATCCATAAATCACCATCTTTATCTTCGAACAATGATTTTACTGCAGTTCTTCTCAACACACCATCCGTTTGTTCTGCATCATATATGAAAAACGAATCAGTTTCTGGAATATAACGGATCAGTCCGCTTTCAGTACCTACCCAAATCTTATTATCACGTGTATTAAGAATACATGAAACAACATCATTAGGAATTGAAGGAGTTTTGTATTGTTTTATCTGAGTAGTTTTCTTATCAAGGACATGTAATCCACCATTGGTCCCTATCCATATATTATGATTATTATCATCAGCTACACAAGATATATTATTATTCGAGAAAAGGAAAGGTGTATAAAGATTAGATTTATAAGTCGTAACATTATACCCGTCAAACTGACACAATCCTGTTCTGGTAGCAAACCACATCAATCCATCTTTATCCTGATATACCTGCTGCACCTCATCAGTAGGTAAATTATTAAAAGTAGATATCTGCTTATATTGAATCGGATGAATTATTTCACCATGTAGTGAAAAAGACATCATAAAAACAGTTATTACTGATAAAATATATTTCATTCTGCGTAGTACAGAGTTTAATTGTGTATTTCTCATGACATTAAATATAAATATGAAGGCTTACAAATATAATAAGCATAGAGATAGCTTTTTGGTCATCGTCATCTTTTATCATATCTTAGACGCATATTTTATACAATTATTGATAAAATACACTTATTTATATGATTAAACATAGGCCATAATGTACTCTATAACGAACTATATTTAATATTTATTGCAAAAATCCTTTTTATGCCACTTTTAGAGGTT
>CAMTOS010000086.1 GCA_947074195.1 uncultured Bacteroides sp. | reverse complement strand
CGGAGATTAAAGAGTTAGAAGATTAAAAGTATAAATAGAAATATCCATTTCGGAGTGAAAACTCGGAAATGGATATTTTTGTATTATGATGATATGTTCTTATATGTAAGTTTACCCTCGACGCGAAAAACAGCAACCCTAACAAACATATTCTCACCGAGATCCGCGCTTGTTATTCTGTAAAAATAATAATACTTATTTAAATCTTTATCTATATACTCAATAATATGCATTTTACGCTTACCTGCATCAAAAATATCATAATTCTCAAAAGATAATTCTTTATAAGTATTCCCTTCTTTAATAAATTTATAGCAATAGTTAGAACCATTATGATATATTACAAAATTAAAGGGAGAATCAGTTAAATCTGATGTCACATTTTTCCATTTGCCATCTACTAATCTATAATCCATTAATGCAAAGTCATTTAATAAATCGACTTTATTATTTATTTGGTTTATCAAACCCATTTGTTCTAAATTCTCGATTACTATATTTCCAACAAATGTCGTATCTAAATCAAATGCGGATAAACTATATTTTTTATCCCATTTCAGGTCAAGATTACCATCCTTTCTTACTTTAACATATTTCTCCTCATCAAAACAAGGTTCTTCAACATCAGCATTGATGACACCATTCCGAAACATCAACACAATACATCCTACCACTTCCAGAATTAGAGCCAAAAACAATTTCTTTTTATACCATTCACCAATATCAATCCAACCCGGAAGACTGCATAAAGTAATAATCGCGGTTAATACAAAAATCGCTAAGAAGATGTAAATCAGAATGTTTTCTATCATAATATTCAATAGTCTAATGAGTCATTTTAGCATTATCTAATATTTATTAAACAATTAACACAATAATTAAGTTCGCCAAAATTTAACATTAGGAACTATAGAATAAAAGGCACGGTTCTTATTTTTAAGGAATTAGCCCACTATTTCTATGCGACTTTTCCCGTTTGCACCCTTCTGAAGACGGATCTGAATGGCTATTCGTTCACTCATTTCCTGCACGTGCGAGATAACCCCGATTTTTCGCCCCTGCATTTGTAACATTTCCAATGCCTCCATAGCGGTGCGCAGTGTATCGGCATCCAGTGAGCCAAAACCTTCATCGATAAAGAGCGATTCCACTTTCAGACTATTGCTCGATAGCGATGATAAACCAAGAGCAAGGGCCAGAGAAATCAGAAATGATTCACCGCCGGATAATGAATAGACCGTGCGGACTTCATCACACATATCTCCATCGACAACTTCAAGACCGAGTGAATCGGGAATTTGACGCAACCGGTACCTGCGCGACAAATAGGACAAATGTTTATTGGCGTGTTTAAGCAGAAGGTTAAGGGTATAACTTTGTGCAATCACTTTGAACTTTTTACCATCGGCACTCCCCAGTAAATCGTTCAGTTTCGCCCATTGCGAAGCCTTTTCTTCTTTCACTTTCAATTCGTCCTCACGCAAAGAACGCTTCTTTATATTCTCTTCATTCTGAGTCAGTCTGGCTTGAACCGAAGAAAGAGAGTTGCGCAATGCTTCTATCTTCAGATTAATTTCGCTCAAAGCTACTTCTAACTTTTCGGGTTCGCTCACCTCCGCGTACTTTTCTTTCAATACATCCACCTCGGCAGTAAGCTGCTTTTGCACGCCCTGTAATAAAGAAAGCAGATTCATAGCCTCATCCCGATTCTTGCGCAATGCCTCCAGTTCTTTCAACAGTGCTTTGTCTTTACTGACTATCGCCTCTTCGACTATAGCGGCAGGTTTTCCTTTCAATAATTGCTGACGTTCAGACATCAGTTTCTGATATTCATCATTGATTTTAGCGAAAGCTTCCCTTTCAACTGCCACTTGTTTAGCGATGGAATCCAGTTGAACCACATATGCCTGATAATGTTGCTGTGCCAGTTTATATTCCCCAACAACATCTTTCAAATTTGTCAGTGCAGCGCGTTGAATGTTAAGCGTCGCATTAATCTTTTTATAGGCCTCATTCAGTAAATTATACTTCGCAACCTTATCATTCAATTCTTGCTGAGCACTGTTCAGCGCCTTCCATTCACTCCTGAAAAGATTGATATCACGCTTATCTTCAGGAAAATCCTGTAAGAGCGTTTCAAGCGTTTTGATGCGACTATTAATATTACTCAAATCGCTTTTCAATGCAATAAGTTGTTTATCCAGTTCACGATTCTCCTTATCGGTTGCATCATGCTCTAACTTTACTTTGCGGTAGATATTCTCCACCATTTCATTCTGATGGTGGTATGGATGCGTAAGACTGCCACATACCGGACAAGCCTCATTGTCTTTTAATTCATTGCGAAGCGCTTCCACATTTTTACTGACAGCCAATTGCACCTCTTCCAGCACCCCTTTTAATCGAAGCAACTCTTTCTCTTTTTCCGTTTTTAATGGCAAAAGATTATCAAGTTCCTTATGTTTAGCCTTAAACTGATCCTGCAATGCCTGCAATTCTTTCAGATGCTGAACAGTTTGTTCTATCTTTGTTTTCCCTTCAGAATAGCATTTCTGAAGCTCATTCATTTCAGATACGTTATATGCATTCAGTTCAGTAGCAAGCTTATCATGTTCAGACTGGATACCACTCAATGCAGATTCATCAACCAAAACCAATTGACTTAACACATTATCCGTTAGTGTGGTAACGTTCAAAGGCTGTCCCTTTTTGGTATAGATGTTTTGCAAGCTATCTGTGCACTGCCCCAATCTCTTTTTAGAGGCATCAACTTCACTGGATACCTTTTTCTGCTGAAGTTCCACTACTTTCAAACGCTCTTCTGCATTGGAGCGCTGAGACAAATGAGATTTTAAAAGAATATCCAATTCCTTTGCCCTTGCAAGTTCAGGTTTCATTTTCTCACAGTTTGAGCGGAACAACTCTATCTCCTCAGTTTTCTGTTTCAGCAAAACTTCTTTAGCCGCTACTTCCCGATTAGCATCGTTCAGTGCGATTTCCTTTTTCTGAAGTTCAGCAGACTTTGAATGGTAATCTTTGACCAGTTTTATCTCATTCCCCAGTTTCGTTTGCTGTTCAATATCAGTTTTTAAAAGATTAGCCGCCTGCACCTGTGTCTGCTTTAGTTCAGCCACAGTTTCATCCGAAAGAATTTCAATTACACCGATGATTTGCTTTAATCCCCTCACCTCTTCTTCCGAACTTCTCCAACGATTGTAAATTTCTTTCGATATAAGCGAGTAGATTTCTGTTCCGGTCAGTTTCTCCAAAAGTTCCGCTTTATCGGCCCCTTTCGATTTCAGGAAAGTAGCAAAGTCATTTTGTGCCAGCAAAACCGTACGTGTAAATTGCTCGTACGATAAGCCCACAACCGTCCTGAGCTGATCGAGCAATTCCATTTTCCGTCCCTGCAATTCCTCACCGGTAGTCAGATTGGTCACCATCATTTCCTGTGCCTGCAATCGGCCCGATGCATTATTTCGTGCGCGGCGAATACTCCATCTGGAACGATAGCGATGCCCGTTTACCCCGATAAACTCCACTTCGGCATAGCCTTCAGAAGACCCTCTGCGCAATATATTGCGAACATCCGACTGTGTGATGGATGAATCGTTTCCATCTTTCAAAGCGAAGTTATCGGTTGTCACTGCAAATCGCGGTGTTTTATCGTAAAGTGCCAGACACAAGGCATCGAGCAAGGTCGATTTACCCGATCCGGTAGGACCTGATATCGCAAAAATACCAGCCGATTTCAGGGGTTCGCTTGTAAAATCGACCTCAAAAGAACCTTCTAGCGAGGCCAGATTATTTACTCTGATTATATCTATCTTCATCCTCTTACTCCTCCTTATTATTCACATCAAAACAAACTTCATTAAACAGCTTTTCGAATTCCTCACCGGGCAAATCAGCATATTTCTTCGCGAAAACATTGCGCATTACCTGAAGCGGTTCAACCGACTGCAAATCATCCTCAGCCTCATCATCAAAAGTTGACTCATCAGTTTGGGCCGCATAAACCTGATTTACCCGCGCCAGCCTGTAAGGTTTATTGCTTAATAAATCCATCACTCTGCGTGTAAACATTGGATCGGGTTCTGTGAACCGGACTTTTATCTCCAAATACGGATACTGATCCGGAGTCAGCTCACTCTGAGTCGCATCCGGTATAAATTCCAGTTCACTCAGAATATCGATTGGAGAAGCTGCGCCCTGTGCAGGAATAGAAACCAACGGCACCAGAGGCGTATATTCCAATTTATCAATTCCAGCCTCCTTGCCATCACTAAGCGTAACAAGTACTACTCCATGCTTATAGTGCTTTTCTGCAAAAGAAAATGATAACGGACTTCCCGCATAGCGCACATTCTCCCTGCCTGAAACCCGCTGTGATTTATGCAAATGTCCCAAAGCAACATAAGCCACCGCATCAGTAAATACATCGGGAGTAATACACTCCAAACCACCAATAATGGTGCGTTCGCTATGTTCTTTTTCTGCAATTTCCGAACCAGTAGCCTGCAAATGCCCCATCACAACCAAAGGTTTATCACCAGCACGAGCCGTCGCATAGTCTATCAGTTGTTTATAGAATTCGCGAACCCCTTCAGCATAACTATTTTGTGCACCCTCTATCACCGGATAATCACCCTGACGTAAAAAAGGTACTGCAAGACAATAAGCTTCGGTTTCGCCTGATTTGCTTTTCAGTGCGATCATCAAATCGGCATAATCAATCTCACCATTTACTTTCCTAACCTTACCTTTTACGATTGTATTCAACTCTTCGAGCAACGGCGAAGGAGCCTCCAGACGAGATGCCGAATCATGGTTTCCGGCAATCAGTACAATCTGTAAATCAGGAAAAGAGCTCGTTACTGAATGGATAAACTTATAGTACATCTTCTGGGCAGATGCAGATGGATTAGATACATCGAAAACATCGCCGGCAATCAGCAGAACATCTACTCCATGAGCAGAGATTTCCTCTTTCAGCCAGTCCAGAAAATGCTGATGTTCCTCCTTGCGGTCATAACTAAAAAAGTTTTGTCCCAGATGCCAGTCTGCTGTATGTAAAATTCGTATCATATAGAAATAAACTTAGCGCATTATTGATAAGCAAATATAGCCATATTCGGCTAACTTTTTTTAGAAACAGAGTGAAAGCTATTAGCCAAGAATATTTATCTTTGCACACACGTAAAAACAATACCAATGAGAATACTCTATTATATCTATCAAATTCTATTTGCTCTGCCTATATTACTTGTATTGACTCTTCTTACAGCGCTTACCACTATTGTCGGAAGTCTGATCGGAGGTGCACATATCTGGGGGTATTATCCCGGCAAAATCTGGTCGCAACTGATATGCGTGTTTTTACTTCTGCCCGTAAAAATCAAAGGACGGGAAAAACTTCATAAGCACACTTCATACATATTCGTCCCCAATCATCAGGGCTCATTCGACATCTTTCTGGTTTATGGCTTTATTGGTCGTAACTTTAAGTGGATGATGAAGAAAAGTCTGCGCAAAATACCTTTTGTGGGGAAAGCCTGCGAAAGTGCCGGTTTTATATTTGTAGACCGTTCGGGACCTAAAAAAGTATTAGAAACGATTAAGCAAGCCAAGGCTTCACTGGTTAACGGCGTATCGTTGGTGGTGTTTCCAGAAGGAGCACGTACATTTACCGGCAAGATGGCCAAGTTCAAGAAAGGCGCATTCCAGCTGGCCGATGAACTACAACTGCCCGTTGTACCTATTACCATAGAGGGATCGTTTGAGATTCTGCCACGCACCGGCAAATGGATTCACTGGCATCGCATGACCATGACTATTCATGATCCGATAGAGCCAAAAGGTCATGGTATCGACAATATAAAAGAGACCATGGAAGAGGCTTATGCAGCCATCGAATCATCGCTTCCCGAAAGATATAAAGACACAGTACAAAACAACGATCAGGACAAAAACTGATAAGCTATCGGCAGCTCGGCAGCAAGCTATTACGAGCGAGCCAGCAAGCTATGCCTGATAAGCTGACTATAGCTTGCCAGGAAACCCCTAAAACCATACCCTGCTATGAAATACAATAAATTCATCGACAAGGCACTGGACATCGCTTCGAGAGCCCATGAAAACCAAAAAGATAAAGCCGGAAAACCTTATATCTTCCACCCGGTACGTGTATTTTCAAAATGCCAGACTGATGAAGAAAGAATCGTAGCGTTGCTTCACGATGTTATAGAAGATACAGAAATATCTACCTACGATCTTCTGAAAGAAGGTTTCCCTACAGAGATTGTTGGTGCTATATTATCTATCAGCCGTCACGATAATGAAAGTTATGAAGACTTTATTTGCAGGGTGAATAAGAATCCGTTAGGCAAAAAAATAAAACTCTATGATCTTGAAGATAATCTCGATGTGAAACGACTCGAAGAGATTACCGAAGAAGATAGAGTTCGATTGAACAAATACCTGAAAGCTTACAGATATTTAAAGAATAACTGATGAAGCATTACCACCAGTTAAAGCCATAGATTGGCTCATTATTTTCATCATAAAGATTTCCTTCCATTAATTCGCCTCTGCGCCAGCGACCAATAATGTATTGTCCGGGATCGGCATAACGCATACTATCGCGTTCAGAAATTCTTGTACGAATACGATACAACATGCGACCTTCACCATCGGGATAACCATCAATCATACCACCGGTATAAGTTCCGTAAGGCATGGTTAAAGTACCTTCATTTCCCAGCATCTCGCCTTGTTCGGCCATAGGAGCAACAGCAGGCTCAACCACTGTCTCTGTCGGAACTTGTGCATCTTCTTCGAAACGCAGATTTTCTCTTTCATCAACCCGCTGATTGAAAAGATAGAAGGCAATGATGGCGATGACAGCCAATATAGCAATGACAGACCAAAAGATATTTTTACCGGTATTTCCACCAGAGTTATTCGAATCTCCCATAAATTTAAGTTGTTAGTTTAAGATTATTTTTAAGAAAGATAATAAGATAAAATCAGCATGATGCAAAAGATTCGACTATCGAATATGCATCATGCCGATTTTAATATTGAATTTATTTACCACCAGTTAAAGCCATAAAGTCTGTTGCCACTTGCATCGTACAGATTACCTTGCATCAATTCGCCACGGCGCCAGCGGCCAATAATATATTGGTCAGGATCGGCGAAACGAAGACTATCACGTTCGGCTATACGTTGACGTATACGATAAACCATTCTACCTTCACCATCGGGATAACCATCAATCAATCCACCGGTATAAACACCATAAGGCATATTTACAGTTCCTGCATAAGCCGGAATTTGTCCACCGGTTTCAACATCCCAGTCGTAACGTTGAACCAGGTTGCCTTCTCTGCTAAACAGATAACCATCGCGAAGGCGGCCTCTGTCCCAGCGTCCGATAATGAACTGTCCGGGTTGTGCTGTATATTCCAGGCTATCGCGCATTTCACGTCTTTCCCGACGTTCAATTCTTCTTTGTTCGCGATATTCCATGCGGCCCAATCCATCAGGATAACCATCATTGTATTCGCCAACATAAGTTCCGTATGGATATTGAAGAACACCGGCATTGTAAGTTTGAACAGCTGCAGGAGTTTCGCCTACAAACTCAGTATTCTGGATACCATCTAAACCTTCTTCTCCATATTCACGACGTTCAAAAGCAAAGAAGCAAATAATTGCAATAACAATAAGAATGACAATAATTACAAGAATCGCATTAGCTCCGCTTCCATTATCAGAATCATCATCAGTATCATATTTTTCATATGGATCGGGATCATCATATGGTATTAACGGTTCACCACATTCATCGCATTGAAACAGCGATTCATCCATTTCCTGTATCTCCCGGTTTCTCGCTTTCGAGCATCCGTCTACATTTTTACAAATACCTTTCTTTTTAGCCATAATCTCTGTTTTTTTGTTCTTTAGAAATTAACAACCAAATGCCAAACTTGTTTAAATAATTCCATAATAAGTTTATGTGTTTATATCAAATAACTAAAATAGAACAGATAACGTTATATTTTTAATGAGAAAGAATAGAAAATGATTAATAATAGATCTATCAATTATAGACCTTAGCATTAAACAGCTGATTATAAATAGATTCAACATTTAAAAGAGTGTATTTTTGAACATATATGTTTTTCTTTTGAACACATTTGACAGTCTAATTCTTTCTTATAAGCTTATTTTGCACTCAGCAAATATTCAACTGAAATACATTTATAGGAAAACACTATTACAATGAAAAAACTAATTTTCCTGGTAAGCTCTCTATTACTTACCACTACATTAATGGCTCAGATAAAGCTATCGAAAAACAATATCGATAAAGTTATTAAAGAGATGACTGTCGAAGAAAAAGCAAATATGCTGGTAGGTTATTCTTTCGGTAAATCATATTGGGGAATCCCAACAAATCCGGATCCTGATGCAGGTGCAATTGTACTTGGTGCAGCGGGTAATACGGCAAAAATTGACAGGTTAGGTATTCCGCATACTGTTCTTGCAGACGGGCCTGCCGGACTGCATATTTCGGGTGAACGCCCGGGTGATCCGAATAAATATTATTGTTCAGGTTTTCCAATAGGCACATTATTATCTGCTACATGGGATGTAGATTTGGTTAACAATATCGGAGAGATATTCGGAAAAGAAATCAAAGAATATGGTGTAGACGTAATTCTCGGCCCGGGGATGAACCTGATGCGAAATCCTTTATGTGGTCGTAACTTTGAATATTATTCAGAAGATCCATATTTGAGCGGATTGATTGCAGCTGCCGTTATCAACGGTATACAAAGCAATGGTGTTGGTGTATCACCTAAACACTTTGCTGTGAATAATCAGGAGGGAAATCGAAATTTCAATAATGCCATATTGAGCCAGCGTGTCTTGCGCGAACTTTATCTGAAAGGTTTTGAGATTATGGTTAAAAAGAGCAATCCATGGACTATCATGAGCAGTTATAACTACATCAATGGTGAATATACGCAAGAAAGCTATGACTTGCTGACCACTATTCTGCGCGATGAATGGGGCTTCAAAAATATAGTTCTTACCGACTGGACCAATACCCGAAACACGGCTGCACAGGTACATGCCGGTAACGATCTTCTGACACCGGGAAATGCAGAACAAATAGCTCAGATTATAGAAGGTGTAAATAATGGAACTATTGCCATTGCCGATGTTGATCGCAACCTGAAACGTATTCTGGAATATGTAGTTAAAACTCCACGCTTTCAGGGTTATGAATATTCTAACAATCCTGATCTTGAAGCGCATGCTGCCATCATCCGTAAATCGGCTCCCGATGGTATGGTTTTGCTGAAGAATGATGAGAATATTCTGCCACTTGACGGCTCTAAAAAGAGAGTGGCTCTTTTAGGACATACCTCATATAATTTATATGCAGGCGGAACGGGTTCAGGCAATGTAAATAAACCGTATGTAATCGACCTGGTTGAAGGTTTGAACAACGCCGGATTTATCATTGATGATACGCTGAATACTGTATATTCCAAATATCGTGAATTTGCGCATCATGCAGCAGAATCAGAAATGGGTGAATTAACAAATAATTCTTATTTCCCACGTGCACGAATAAAAGAACCACAACTGAATGATTACACTTATCACCATGCAGCAGAACGTAATGAATTTGCAATTGTTACCGTTGGCAGAAGTTCAGGCGAAGGAAGCGACCGTTCTTTCGAAGACTTCAACATCAATCCCGATGAGCTGGATATGCTGAGACAAACTTATGAAGCTTTCCATCAACGTGGTAAAAAGGTGATTGTGATTTTGAATGTTGGAGGTACTATCGAAACAGCTCCGATTCAACAATATGCAGATGCCATTCTACTGGCATGGCAACCTGGTCTTGAAGCCGGAAACAGTATTGCAGATGTCCTTACAGGTAATGCAAACCCATCGGGCAAATTGCCTATGACATGGCCTATAGCACTGGCTGACCATCCATCTACCAAAAACTTTCCTAACGGTTTTACCTGGAGAGAAGAGATGTTTATGTCTCCTGAAGAAATTTGCAAATTACCTAATTTAGGTGAAACGCGTTATGAAGAAGGTATGAATGTAGGTTATCGCTATTTCCAGACCGAGAATAAAGAAGTTTCTTATCCTTTCGGCTATGGTATGTCATACACAGAATTCGACTATAGCGATGCTAAAGTTCAGAGAAAAGGCAACAAATATATTGCAACTGTTACAGTAACAAATACAGGAAATTATCCGGGCAAAGAGGCCATACAATTGTATATCACAGCGCCCGAAGGCAAATTGGTAAAACCAGTTTATGAGCTAAAGGCATTTGGAAAAACCAAAGAATTGCAGCCGGGAGAAAGTCAGAAAGTTGTAATGGAATTTACCAACTATGATCTTGCCTCATATGATGAATCTATTCAGTCATACGTGACCGATGCAGGCGATTATACTGCCCGTTTTGCCAGTTCAGCAGCAGATATTCGTCAGAATGTAAATTTCAAAGGTAAAGCAGAGAAGGTAAAATGCAATAATGTTTTAGGAATACAGTAATTGATTTTAATTGTTTTCAGACTCCTGTCGGCGAAAGCTGGCAGGAGTCTGTTATTTATATCAAACACAGAAACAATATATTAATTATCTGAAAGAAAAAAAACCGGATTCTAAGATCCGGTTTATAGTATACATTATATATTCAGTTATATTTACCATTCATTTTCAGTACCGGTTATACCGGCTAATATGGCTTCTTCTAGTTTATTAATCATCATTGCACTCCATATATGACAATTTACAAAAGCCTTTGAAGTAGTCTTTTTATAATTTTTCGAATCAAAAGGAAAACATGTTACAGGTGTCCATGATTGTTTTTGAATAGTATTATCACCACCAATTGCACCTACGATGCCACTACCCATATTCATCTCATAATTCTGTATAGTAGTTATTACACGAAACTTATCATCTTTAATATCAACTCTGATAATCACCCATGCATCTACTATTGAATTTGTCAGGGCTGCTGTATGTTCAGAAATTCCTCTAAGAAAACCTTTTCCAATAATAACACCTTCTTCTTTATCACTCAGTTGAATTACAGAACTACCATCATCAAAAGTATGAATAAACCAATTATTTGCTTCAACATATATTTTGCCTTTATGGTATCCAGGACAATCTATGATTACAGTTTTGCTAATGGCATCATTCTTATCTAACCCATAAATATCTTTTAAATGTAGAGCAGTATTGATATAATCTATCCTGCCATTTTTTAAAATAATTTCTTCACCAGCATAGCCTATAAAATCTTTTTCAGTGATAATTTGCGCAAACATGTTACATGTAAAAAGTAAAGATGCTGCAATAAAAAGTAGTTTTTTCATAAGTGCACGATTTTAATTTAATATTACAAATGCAAAAGTATATAAATATCAAGTCAAAACAAAAGTAATGTTAAATAAACGTTGTTACAATTTATTTCACAATGCCTTCCCTGCCCTATATGAGGCAGCAATATAACCTGGATTTTCATAATACATACGACTATTATAATCATCCAGACTATCAGAAATCCATGAATCATATACTTCTATTAAACTATCGATAACGGTCTTATTTTTAGTTTGACTAACCACTCAAATAAGGCAGTTGAAGTTGTAAGAATATCAAATGTTTCACCTATTGAAATATCAGACAAAATCATTTGCAGATGCGCCAATAAAATAAAACTCCGGAATTGTTTCTTCTAACTGAGAACTTATATCTATTAGAGTTTAAATATCCGATCTCTTATATTTGGACTTGCTGACTTTCTATTTTTCAATTAATATAACTAAGCAAAATAATCAAGACATCGTAGAAGTAAAGAAAAGCTTTTTATTAAAACGTCTTATTAATCATATTCACTATTGGTAAACAACAAATAGAGTTAAAAACGTTTGAGAAAATAATCAAATAACGTTTGAGAAAAGTTGTCGAAAACAAATATAAATAAATTTGTGACATTTAAAATTTGATATATTTATAATGTGGAAAATCCAGCGCGCGTTGACCCCGTGTGCCAGGCGAAGTTGCCCCCTTGTGCCAGAATAAGACTCCCCCCTTGTGCCAAAATAAAAATGACCCCTGTCGGAATGTAATCCAACAGGGGTTTTTTTCGTAAATTTGGTTCCCGTCCTGGCCGATGGGTTAAAATCCAAATTACAATGACTACAAAATTAGCAAACATTCTTCATTGCTATGCAATGGGTATGGGAATAAAAGATATTAGTAGTGCCTTTGAGTTATCCCGCAACACAGTTCGCAGATATGTGCGTCTGTTTCAAGAGAGTGGTGTCCCGATAGAACAGCTTCTATGTATGCCTGCAAGCCGTATTCAAGAGATGTTCGGAGGTGGCGGTGAACGAGAGCGCACACCTTCTCAGCGCCAGATAGAACTTGAGGCACTTTTGCCCGAATATTCTGCAAGACTCAAACGTAAGGGTGTGACAGTGAAATCTTTGTTCGAGGAGTATTCCCGGGAACATCCCGATGGGTTCCGTCACGCAAGTTTCGGAATCTACATCCAACGCTACCGACTTGTATCACGTGCGGTGGGTCATGTAGAGCATTACGCGGGTGACCATATGTATATTGATTTTTGCCGGTGACAAGCTTGAAGTCGTTGATGAAGTCTCAGGCGAATGCCGGAGTGTAGAGGTTTTTATGGCGATACTTCCGTGCAGTCACTACACGTATTGCGAGGCGGTCTGATCCAAATGCAAGGAAGACTTGATCAAGGCATGCGAGAATGCCTTGCATTTCTATGGAGGTGTTCCGATGGCAGTCGTATCGGACAATCTCAAGTCTGCGGTGACCCGTAGCAACCGCAATGAACCGGTCATCAACGATGACTTCGGGGCCTTTGCCGAACATTACGGTTGTGCGGTATATCCGGCACATGTACGGCATCCCAAGGACAAGGCTCTTGTGGAAAATGCAGTTAAACTGATGTATAAGTCTGTCTATGCGGACATCGAAGGACTAATGTTCCATGACATTGAGTCGCTGAATATCGCTATACAGAGCTCGCTGGAGAAGTTAAACAGTAAACAGATGTCCAACCGCAAGGAGTCCCGCAGAGAACTGTTCGAGGAGATTGAGAAAGACTATTTGCGACCATTGTCACCCACGCGGTACCAAATGAGGGAGCGTAAATCCGTGACAGTGATGCGTAACAGCTACGTTACACTGGGCAAGCACCATTACAGCGTGCCCAAGGAATATGTCGGTAAACGTGTCGATATCGTATTTGATGCTGACACGCTTGATATATTCCATGGACTTAGGCTGGTTACCACCCATCATCGTGACGACACGCCATACGGCTACATCCGCAAGGATGCACAGAATCTGCCCGGACGGCATGGCAGCTACGAGAAAGACCTGGACGAGGTGTTTGAACGTGCCGCACAGATAGACAACATTGTCTTGCTCTACCTCAGGGAAGTGGCACTCCAGAAGAAATATCCACCGTTGGCGTTCCGCTCATGCCGTGGTATCCTTTCTCTGGAAAAGAACTTCGGGCTTGACCGGCTTGTGGCAGCCTGCGCATGCGCCTCTCAAATGCGTGTGTACGGATATCAGGATGTTATAGGCATACTAAGCCGTGGCGATGACTCTGACTTTCTGCCGCAGGCAAATCAAGACACAGACAGTACCACGCCCCTTCCGCCACACAAGAACATCCGTGGGCGTGAATACTTCTCAAAAACAACCTCCAAATCACTAAAAAACAAGGAAAATAATGGAAACAAATA
>CAMTOS010000085.1 GCA_947074195.1 uncultured Bacteroides sp. | reverse complement strand
TTATATGTTTTGCGCTCAACATTCCGGCATCAAGCTATATTCTAAATAATCATGTTCTCGAACCATTTCCTTATACTTTTGTACGTGTAACCGGTGGATTACTATTTTGCTGGATTGGTTCTATATTTGCCAAAAAACAACCCGTAACCAATAAAAAAGATTTCTTAGGCTTCATTCTTTGGGGATTTTTAGGATTAGGTACTTTCTTCTTTCTATTCGCCAGAGGCATGGAAGCAACTTCACCTATTGCCGCATCTATTATCATGACCATGACTCCCGTAATGGTATTGATCATTTCCGCTATCGTTTTCAAAGAAAAAATTACCAGTCGAAAAGGAATAGGCATTACACTTGCATTGGGTGGTGCACTACTGGTGATTCTTTTAATGCATGATAAATCGGGGAAAGAAAGCAGCATGGTAGGAAATATCCTGATTTGGGGCGCAGCAACTATTTATGCCCTGTATCTGGTATTTACCCGCAATATATCTCAGCGTTACAGTGCTATCATTCTTTTAAGATGGTTCTTTTTATTCGCTTTTATCTGTTATTTTCCATTTGGAATCAAACCCTTTATTGCATCCGATTTAGTTCACCATGGTACAGCCATTGATATCTGGCTGACTGTCTTTATTGCTATCTTTCCAACAGCAGTGGGTTACCTTTTATTACCAATAGCCATGAAAAGAATCAATACGACCGTTATTTCAATGTATAATTATAGTATACCAATTATTGCATCGGGTGTATCGATAGCGTTGCATCAGGCTAAACTGCAATGGAATGAACCAATTGCTGCTGTACTGGTTATTGCCGGAGTATATCTGGTTAACGTTGCCAAGAAAAAGAATCTTGAAAAAGACGAAACGATGGTCACTACAGATGAAAATGATTTAAAACCGGGAAAATATTAAAGAGAATTTTATCGCTTGTTTTTCTTTCATGATGAGATTGTACTGAATCTTTTCATCGTATATTTGTAATTATTAAACCCTGAGGATTACAATATAACTATGGCAGATAATTATATAGAAAAACAATATGAACAATACCAGGCAAGAAAGGCTGCATGGAATAGTTCAGGCAAGCATACCATTCGCAAGAAGCTGAATTCACAATTACGTATTTTCATCACTGGTGGCGCCAGCGGCATTGGCAAGTCTTTAGTTGAAGCTTTTTCAAAAGCCGGATGGCGAACTGCATTTTGTGACATTAATGACGCAGAAGGCAGAAGAATTGCTGCAAAAACGGGGACTACATTCCTGAAATGTGACGTTTGCAATGCTGATGAATTAAAGAAGTGCATGAATCAACTCTTTGATGCATGGGGTGATATTGATGCTATCATTAATAATGCAGGTGTAGGTAACTTTAAACCAATTACTGAAACATCTGTAGACGATTTTGACCACATTATACAGACTAATCTTCGTCCGGTATTTATTACGTCGAAATTACTGGCTGAGCATAGAAAGGGATTGTCTGATTTAAATCCATTTGGAAGAATAATCAATATTGGTTCGACAAGATATTTAATGAGCGATCCGCATAGTGAAGGGTATGCGGCCTCGAAAGGGGGCATTTATGCATTAACCCATGCTTTGGCATTATCCCTTTCAGAATGGAATATTACGGTAAATTGCATTGCACCGGGATGGATTGAAACCGGCGATTATGATGCTATTAAAATTGAAGATCATGAACAGCATCCTTCAAAGAGAGTCGGTAAGCCTGAAGATATTGCCAGAATGTGCTTGTTTCTATGCCAGAAAGAGAATGACTTTATTAATGGTGAGACAATTGTTATTGATGGAGGAATGACGCGAAAAATGAATTATATTCCTTAAAACAGAAGTATATTAATAAAGAAAGCGGCAAAAATGATTATATTACATTTTTGCCGCTTTTATATGAATCAATTGTATTAATTGAAATAATAAAGGAAAGTTGCAATACCTTCCAAAGCTTTTTTAGGCTGGCCTTCAATTTCGATTGCAAATTTAATCTCTGCTTTTGCCACACCACGCAGGTTATTCAAAGCATGAAGATGAGCAACCATACGCAATTTCTGTCCTGCAAGAACCGCCTGGCCAAATTTCATTTTATCCATTCCATAATTAATCATCATCTTCAGATTATTTACCTGAATAATCTGCTCCCACATATAAGGCAGAAGTGATAAGGTTAAATATCCATGAACAATAGTGCTATGATAAGGACTTTCTACTTTTGCACGTTCCACATCTGTATGAATCCACTGATGATCCAAAGTAGCATCAGCAAAAAGATTAATACGCTCCTGAGAAACTTCAAGATATTCTGAAACACCAATCTGTTGCCCTACCAATTGGGCAAAATCGTCAAACGAATTAATAATAACTTTACTCATTTCTTTATTTTTATGGGGGTTAAAACATTTATCAAATTAAAATATCAGGTTTACAAATTGTAATTAACTGTAATTTGTGCACAAAATTAAGAAAAAGGTGCAATTTATCAACAACCATTTACAAAATAAACTATCTTGTATAGCTCCTAAATTCAGCAGAATGTCTTATTTTCGCAATAAAATATCCGTTATCTATGTTCCATTCTTTACAATTATCATCTAAAACAGATATACCTTCATCTTTTAATAATCCATTCTATTATACTCCTGATGCGCTCTGTATGGAAGCTGCTACAAGAGTAAAAGGTTTTCTTTATAGTAACAAAGAGTGGCATGACGAATTATCGAAAGGAAAGATGTTTGGTGTAATGATAGTCAGGAATGAAAATGATGAACTTGGGTATATTGCCGCTTTTTCGGGTATTTTTCAGGGAAAGAATTTTATTCCTTATTTCGTTCCGCCTGTTTATAATTTTCTTTCACCAGATGATTTCTTTAAAACAGAGGAGGAAAATATAAGTAATATCAACAAACAGATTGAAAAATTATCTCATGATAATGAATATGTCGCATTGAAGTTAAAAGTGACAACACTTTCTCAAAGATATACAGAAGAAAAAATACAGGCAAAAATATCGCTAAAAGAAGCTCAGAAGGTTCGTTCTCAAAAAAGACTGACGATTACGGATGAAAAGGAACTTGAAGCATTAAATCGTGAAAGTCAATTCCAGAAAGCGGAATGGAAAAGAAAGGAGCTGCTATTAAAACAACAATACGAGCATAGTTTATCGGAATTGATGATATACGATGAAAAGATTAATTCATTAAAAGCCGAACGAAAAAAACGATCTGCTGATTTACAGAAAAAACTCTTCGAACATTTTATTTTATTGAATGCGAAAGGTGAAAAAAAGAATCTTCTTGAGATTTTCGAATATACTCCTCAACAATTGCCACCTGCTGGTGCGGGTGAATGTGCCGGACCAAAATTATTGCAATACGCCTATCTGAATAATTATCAACCTGTATCAATGGCTGAATTCTGGCTTGGAGCATCGCCTAAACAGGAGATAAGGCATCATGAAGCATTTTATACAGCTTGCAAAGGCAAATGCGGACCGATTCTGGGTTTTATGCTTCAGGGACTGAATGTAGATATAAATCCGCTCGAAAATAAATATGATACCGATAAGCCTGTTGAGATTCTGTTTGAAGATGAATGGTTGATTGCTGTCAACAAACCATCGGGAATTCTTTCTGCTCCGGGTAAGACGGCTGCAGAATCAATAGATTTCTATTTGCGGCAAAATAATAAGATTATCGGTGAATTATTTCCTGTTCACCGCCTGGATATGGCAACATCGGGAATTCTTTTGTTTGCAAAAAACAAGGAAATATTAAGTAAGATGCAATTTTTATTTGAAAATCGCATGACAAGTAAACGTTATGTTGCTTTGCTCGAAAAGGAAATTGAAATGAATTCAGGTATGATAGATTTGCCTCTTGCAGCAGACTATCATGACCGACCGCGTCAAAAAGTAGATTATATAAATGGTAAATCGGCAATTACCCGTTTCGAAGTAATAGAGAAAAATAATAAATCTACACGAATATATTTTTATCCAGAAACAGGAAGAACTCATCAGTTAAGAGTACACGCCTCACATGTTGATGGTTTGAATGCACCGATATTGGGCGATGAGCTTTATGGGCATAAGAATAAGAGACTTTATCTGCATGCAGAGATGCTAAGTTTTGAACATCCCATAAGCAGTATTGTTGTAAAGATAGAATGTAAAGCAGATTTTTAAATGGAAAAGAAAAAGAAATGTCCGCAATGTGATATACATGCTTTCTTTGTAAAAAATGAAGAAGGTAGCAGGCGATTGGTATATATTCTTACCGATGGTAAAGTTGTGGCCAAATATCCGGAAGAATCTCTTGAGGGCTTTGATGTGGCTGAAGTCTTCTGTTTGGGATGTTCATGGCATGGATCACCACAAAGATTACGGTAATATTATTGCTCTGGAGTGTTAAATCTGAACAATAATAATATTTATTGAACTTTTTTTTGAACCAGAGCAAACAAAATGGTTAGTTAACATGTTATATATAGGCAAATCGACCTGAAGTGCTTTATGCATATGTGAATATACATAGAAGTAATATTTATACCGCCCTGGTATAAGCAGGAAAGATTGCATAGTAGTTTTGTCGTGTTTTATTTTGTGTTTGTGTTGTGACGGTGCTGCGATGTGAATCGGGGTACCGTTTTTTTATGCTCTTTTTCTTCCTGTTAAAAATCTTTTTATATCTTTGAGCTACAGTGATGAATACTACAGTTCAAAAATCGCATATCGCACACGAGAAGAAGATCATTGCCAAAATGATTTCGATTTATTGTAAAGGTCAAAAACACGATCCGTGTCTTTGTGAAAACTGTAAATCTTTATTAGAATATGCCTGCAACAGACTGGATAAATGCCCTTTCGGCGAATTAAAAGGTTCGTGTAAAGAATGTAAAATTCATTGCTATCATACTGAATATAAAGAAAAGATAAGAGTTGTAATGAGATATGCGGGACCAAGAATGATTTGGTATGCACCAATTACAACAATAAAACACTGGTTCTTTTAATACAGAGTTGTTATATATGAAGAAAGCCATTATTATAGGCGCTACATCCGGATTAGGTTTTGAAGTTGCCAAACTTCTTGTTGAACAGGGATGGCAGATTGGTATTGCAGGCAGACGTGAATCCAACCTGGCTGAATTAAAATCTTTAATGCCGGATAAAATAACGACTCTGGTTATGGATGTGACGTGCGATGATGCCAGCGATAAACTCGAAAAACTAATTGAAAAGAACGGTGGAATGGATTTATTTCTTTTAAGTTCGGGTGTGGGCTATCAAAACATGAATCTTGATATTGAAACAGAGTTAAAAACGGTTCGCACAAATGCAGACGGCTTTGTACGGATGACTACCTCTGCTTATAAATATTTCAAAAATAAAGGAAACGGACATATAGCAGTTATCAGTTCGATAGCCGGCACAAAAGGAATGGGAATTGCTCCTGCATACTCTGCTACAAAACGATTTCAGAGTACATACATAGATGCTTTGGAGCAGTTAGCTCATATGTCGAAAATAAATATTCATTTTACTGATATTCGTCCGGGGTTTGTAAAAACAGCGATACTTGATGATAATAAACATTATCCATTGCTGATGCAACCACAAAAAGTGGCAAAGAATATTATCAAAGCCATTCAGAAGAAGAAAAGAGTAGCAATTATTGACTGGAAATATCGTTTTATAGCAGCTGGATGGCAGTTAATTCCGCGCAGTATATGGAAACGTCTTCCGGTAAAGAACAATTAATTTTTTATTATAAGAATACAGACAAATCTATTCGATTTAGAACAGATTATTTATTTATAAACTTTAAAACATGAATTGTATGAAAAAAGTATTAATGTGCGTTGCATTCGCATTGGGATTAGTATCTATGGGTAGCATATGTGCTCAAACACCTCAGAACCCAGAAAAGAAAACTGAGAAAAAAGTAGAAAAGTGTGATCACCAAGGTGAAAAAGCAGAATGCACTCATGAATTACAAAAAGAGAAAAAAGATTGTCCGGCTGAGAAGAAAGAGTGCGATCAGACATTAAAGAAAGAAAGCAATAAACCGGCCCAAGAAAATAAGGAAAAGAAATAATTCTTTTTGAAATAATATATGGTTAATAGCCTTTATCTCTGGATTTAATAAGAGGTAAAGGCTATTTTCATTATAAAAATATTATGCATTGGCAACTTCCGGATGCCGCTGAAGCCAAAGTACAGCATAACTACAGGTGGCTTTGGGTTTATATCCCTGCTGAAGTGCATAATCATAAGTGGCTTTAACAAGAGCAGCCGCAATACCCTGCCCTTCGAGTGGTTTAGGAACAATCGTATGAATGATATCCAGAGCCCCATTTATAATACGATATTGTGCAAAAGCTGTTCGACCTTCTACAACTGTTTTAAACAAGCATTGGTCGGGTTGATGTACTATTTCATAATCCATATATTAAGTATTTATGGTTTTGAAAAAACTTCTTATCGTGGGTGAATTAAACCGAAAACCTGCATCTATCATTTTCGCAGGATATATCTGCTGTCCGAGTGTTAATGCTGAAGTTCCTTTACCATAAATTATTTTCAAAAGCCATTCGGGAATAGTGATCGTAAAAAAGCCACCATAGGTTTGAGCCATCCAGCGGCTAAACACATAGTTGGAAACCAATTCGGGGGCTACAAGATTTACTATTCCGCTTACCTCTTTATGATTTATCAGAAATTCTACTCCTGCACAAAGATCATTCATATCAATCCAGGGTAAGGATTGATCTCCGGGTGCAATTGCAGCAGCAATACGTAATGCTTTTAATGGGCGTAACATTTGTTCCATAGCACCTCCATCGGGAGAAAGTACCACACCTAAACGCATAATAATCAAACGAATATCTTTTGAACATCTTTTAGCCTCGGCTTCCCATGATTCACATAATTCTGATAGAAAGCTATCTCCTCTTTTTGCTGTACTTTCATCATACATACCATCTGTAGAATAATAGCCAACGGCCGAAACTGAGATAAAGAACTGAGGTTTATTCTTTATATTATTCATTGCCTGCACCAGACGTGAAGTCACATCGATTCTGCTTTGCACAAGCTCGCGCATATATTCAACAGTCCATCTGTGATTTAAAGATGCACCAGCAAGATTTATTACTCCATCACAATGATTCAGAATCTGTTTCAATTCACCTTTCATCTCATTCCGAAACATTGCATGCCGTAATGGGATAACTGTATGACCCGATTTATTTAGACAAGCAGTTAGATGAGTCCCGATATATCCACTTGCACCACTAATCGCAATATTCATTATGTATGCACTATTTATTTCCTATATTAAAAAAACGCATTAAAAGCACAAAAAGTTCTTTGTCTCTGTTAAAAGGAACATTATCTTTGCATATAGATGAATCAATAATTCTTTATACCTATACCCTTATTATATTCTGATTATGAAACTTCTTAGATTCCATACAGTTATCAAAATTTCTTTCTTCATTGCGCTTGGTGCAATAATACCATTGCTGATAAGTAGTAATTTACCCGAAAGAAATCTTCCAATAGTGCAGCAAGAACCAGGTCCAGTGGAACTAATTATTCCAGAGGTGCCTGAAAAGGCCGAATTTGCCGGTGAGATTTTTGACCTTCGTCCCTATGACAGACGTGAGAAGATGGACAGAGAATTACTGGCTTTTACTTATATGCATTCCAACACACTACAAATATTAAAGAAAGCAAACCGATTCTTCCCACAGATTGAGCCTATTCTGAAAGAGGAAGGTATTCCTGATGATTTTAAGTACCTGATGGCTATTGAAAGCAGTATGAATACAATGGCACGATCACCGGCCGGAGCAGCAGGTTTATGGCAAATTATGCCTCAAACTGCCAAGGAGCTCGGACTTGAAGTGAACGATCTGGTGGATGAAAGATATAATATTGAAAAATCTACGCGTGCTGCATGCAAATATCTGAAAAAAGCTTATGCTAAATATGGTGACTGGATGTTAGTATCGGCTTCATATAATGCCGGTCAGGGACGCATTTCTTCACAACTTCAGAAACAAAATGTCGATCATGGCATGGATTTATGGTTGGTCGAGGAAACATCAAGATATATGTTCAGACTCCTTGCGGTAAAAGAGCTGTTTAAATCACCCCGTAAATTTGGCTTCGCCCTGAAAAATAAAGATCTATATCCTGCAATTCCTTATACTACAGAAATTGTAACGACTCCGATTGCCGATTTAAGTGCTTATGCACAGTCAAAAGGCATAACTTATGCCCGACTCAAAGATGCAAATCCATGGCTAAGGGGGACTTCATTACCTAACAGAACAGGAAAGAAATATGAAATCAGAATTCCTTTATCAGACAAAATAATCTATGACCCGCAACAAACAAAGGCACATAATAAAAACTGGGTTATCGATTAAAATTTAAATTATACAGCACTATGGAATCTACGAAACTATCCTTTAATCAATCATTAAGAAAAAAGCTATATACTATTATTTTCGAATCAGATACCCCTGCGGGCAAAGCATTTGATGTTATACTCATTCTTTGCATTATCCTTAGTATAGCACTGGCAATTGTAGAAAGTATGCAGGGAGTATCGGCAGAATTGCAGTTTACATTTATTATCCTGGAATATATATTTACGGGGTTCTTTACATTCGAATATATCACACGTATCTATTGTTCGCCCAAACCCAAAGACTATATTTTTAGTTTCTTCGGGATTGTTGATTTGCTTGCAACGTTGCCCCTGTATCTGGCCTTCTTTATTCCGGGAGCACGCTATTTGTTTGTCATACGTTCTTTCAGAATCATACGTGTCTTTCGTATATTCAAACTCTTTAATTTTTGGGTTGAAGGTGAGTTATTACTGACTGCCATCAAGCAAAGTAGCAAAAAGATTGCAGTATTTTTTGTATTCGTCATTATACTTGTAATTTCTATTGGAACACTTATGTATATGATAGAAGGTTCGCAAAACGAAACAGCTTTCAACAATATTCCAAATAGTATTTATTGGGCATGTGTGACCATGACGACAGTAGGCTATGGAGATATTACACCGGCCACTGCACTTGGAAAATTTCTTTCGGCATGTGTCATGGTGATTGGTTACACGATTATTGCAGTGCCTACCGGTATCGTATCCGTATCGATGATTAAAGAACAAAAGAAATTCGCCAATTTCCCATGTCCCAATTGTAATAGCAAAGATCATGATGTTAGCGCATTATTCTGTCATCATTGCGGATATCCATTAGATCCGGATGGCAAGAATAAAGAAGCTGAAACAGTGAAATCAACCTGATTTTTACCAGCACTGAATATCATCTTCGATATCAGGCATCGATTCTTTACGGAAAACCGGATCTTTAATGCCCGATTTTAACTGACTTCTATAATCCTGCAACAAACGAAAAGCATATTTACCTAATCCGAAAATAGCAATAAGATTACAGATTGTCATTAAAGCCATGGTTATATCGGCAAGCGCCCATACCATATCCAGAGAAACAACGGAGCCAAACATAACCATTGCTCCCACTAATATGCGATAGATTAAGACAGATTTCTTCTTTCCGTTCAGGTAACGAATATTAACTTCGCCATAATAATAATTGCCAATGATGCTTGTAAAAGCAAATATAAAAATGGCAATAGCGATGATAGTACTTCCTATACTTCCAATTTCACTGCATAAAGCTTGCTGCGTGAGTTGAACTCCATTATAATCGCCCGAAATATATTCGCCACTGAATAAAATAATAAAAGCGGTGCATGAACAAATAATCAATGTATCGGTAAATACACCCAAAGCCTGAATTAATCCTTGCTTCACCGGATGCGTTACACTTGCCGTAGCCGCCACATTCGGAGCCGAACCCATACCCGCTTCATTACTGAATAAACCCCGACGAATTCCCTGCATAATTGTTGCACCCAGAATTCCACCCATAGCAGAATCAAAAGTAAAGGCATCTTCAATAATTACTGCAAACACACTTGGAATAAGTCTGAAGTTAAGAGCGATAATAACCAGCGTAAGAATGATATAGCCAATAGCCATAACAGGGACAATCACATCACTGAAGCGTGCTATGCGCTGTATACCACCGAAAATGATAATAATCGTCAGTGCAGTAATAATAATACCCATATATTCGCTTTGCCAGCCGAAAGCATGTTCAACAGCGGCACAGATGGTGTTACTCTGAACCGAAACAAAAGCAAATCCAAATGTTACCACAATAAGAATTGCAAATAAAGTACCGAGCCATTCTTTCTTTAAACCGGTTTTTATATAGTAAGCGGGTCCACCAATAAATGAATCGTTTGATTTCTGTTTGTAGAGCTGAGCCAGTGTAGATTCTACAAAGGCAGATGATGCACTAAGCAAAGCAATGACCCACATCCAGAATACCGAACCGGGACCGCCAATAGCAATAGCAGTAGCAACACCGGCAAGGTTCCCTGTACCTATGCGGCTTGCAAGCGATACAACAAAAGCCTGAAAAGAAGATATATGCTTTCCCTCTTTTTGTCCGGTATTTGAAGAATTCCCCAGAACCCTGAACATTTCGCCCAACATACGAAACTGAACAAACCTGGTCTTTATGGTAAACCAAAATGCACAACCTATTAATAAGATAATAAGTATATAAGTCCAGAGAATATCATTTGTTACATTTATTAATTCCAGAAAAAAGTCCATCGTTTTAATTTACAGGTTTTACTTCAGTTTATAATAAAAATGATGATGATTGAAACTGGCTTCTACAATGTCATAGCGTATAAATTTAGCCAGCAAATGTTCGGCTGCCCGCTTAGACATTTTTGTTTTACGGCAATATCTATTCAAAGATAATGGAATCTCTTCTCTCAGCATCTCGAGTAAAAGCAATTCTTTTTCTGTAAAAGATATACAATCGCCCAGATCACTTTTAATCTGTTGCCATAAACGAAGATGAACTGTAGTTGCCAGAATATTTTCATCGGCAATTCGCAAATATGCCCATAGTTTACCATCTTCTGATTTTGCACAAACAGGCTTTTCGGCACTTTCTTCTACTAAAACCACCAAAACCGGTTTCCCGTCGACATTGATCGTCTGCATACTAATTGAAGGTTGCGGAGAACAATACAATTGTGCCGCAGCTTCTATCATATATTGTTCTTCATCCGATGACACTCCCGAAACTTTACCATTATCTTTTACACCTATCAAAAGCCTTCCGCCATTGGTATTAGCGAAAGCTGACAATGATCTGGCAATTTTACGGGAATCGGAAATTTCGAACTTAAAATCCTGTTGCTGGTGCTCACCCTGAGCTATCCATGTTTTTATTAACGAAGCAGATAGAAAAAAATCCATATTGCAAAAGTAACCAAAAAAGAATAATCCTGATGTTAGCGCCAACAATAAAGAGAAAATTCAAAAAAAAAATATCTAAAACCGCTATTTTATCGGGAAAGAATGTATTTTTGCCTGAAATTATTAACGATATAACAAAAAAAGTGTCATGAAAGAATTAATGGAAAAAATCGAAGCTTTAGTAGCTGAATTTAACAAAGATGCAAGCGCTCAGATTGAAAACGGAAACAAAGCTGCAGGAACACGTGCACGCAAAGCTTCTCTGGAAATTGAAAAAGCAATGAAAGAATTCCGTAAGGCATCTCTTGAAGCTTCAAAACAATAATGCATTAACACATCATATGTGCATTAAAGCCGGTCCTTTGAGGTCCGGCTTTATTGTTTTATAAAGGCTAAATGATTGATAATCGGAAGTAATTTCTTATTTTTGCATCGATTTATTTAATTTATAATTTGTCAATTACATTACATGGGCATATTTAATAAAAGCACCGACACTAAAAAAACGGTGGGCACTATAGAAGATTTCATGTCACTGACCAGAGTTTATTTTCAGTCAGTACTTGCTGTAAACTTAGGAATTACTAATATACGTTTCTTACCTGATGTGGCACATTTTAAGCGTTTGTTTAAAATTCCTACACAGGCTGGCAAACTTGGTTTAGGCGAAAAAGCAGCAGCAAAAAAAATGTTGATGCAGGATTATGGTCTGAGCGAAAGTTACTTCAAGGAAATCGAGACATCAGTAAAGCGCAACTGCCGTAATCAGAATGATGCACAATCATATACTTTCATGTTTCAGGCTTTTTCAAGCGATCTGATGATGCTTATGGGTAACCTGATGCAATGGAAACTTCGTCTTCCTTCATTCTTTAAAGGAGCGTTGCGTACAATGACAGAAAAAACAATTCATGATGTTTGTACAAAACCGGTATGGAAAGAAGATGATGTACACAAAACTGCTACAGCTGTGAAACAATACAAAGAAAGACTTGGATATTCTGAACAATGGATGTGCGAATATTCATTTACCGTATTGATGCTGGCTAAAAAAGAGCCAAAACAGAAGCCTGAAGCCAAAACAGATTCGAAAGCTTAATCGCTTCATATTATATCAGAAACCGTCGTGACCACAAAATCACGACGGTTTTTTTGTACGGTTTATCTATTTTTCATTATTCCTGAATTGAATTATGAAAGATAATTGACGATATTTGCTAAAAAGTAAACGTATGGAAATTCCTAAAACTGAACATCATCCTTTCGAGCCTTTTCTACCCGATAATACTCAGGTATTAATGCTGGGCAGTTTTCCACCCCAACCCAAACGATGGGCTATGGATTTCTATTATCCCAATTATACGAATGATATGTGGCGTATCATGGGTATCATCTTTTATGATAATAAATTTCATTTCCTGGATGTAGAAAGGAAAGGTTTTCATCTCGATAAAATCACTGATTTTCTGAACGAGAAAGGTATCGCTTTCTTTGATACTGCAACAAGTATCAGGAGATTGCAGGATAATGCTTCCGATAAATTTCTTGAAGTGGTGAGTGCTACAGATGTAAAAGGCATGATACGCAACCTGAAAGATTGCAAAGCCATTGTTACCACAGGCGAGAAAGCCACAGAAACGCTTTGTGAGCAGTTTTCTTTACCACAACCTAAAGTTGGCGACTTTGTAGAGTTTACTTTCGAGGAGAGACCATTAAGATTGTACAGAATGCCTTCTTCATCCAGAGCCTATCCCGTTGCTGTAGAAAAGAAAGCATCTACTTATCGTATATTATTCGAAGATTTACAAATGATTTAAATACAACGCGCTTATGAAACCCCTTTTTTTACAATACCCCGCATGTAGCACTTGCCAAAAAGCAAAAAAATGGCTGACTGAAAATAACTTTGATTTCACTTCACGTCATATTGTCGATGAAAACCCAACGCTCGATGAATTAAAGAGATGGATTCCAATGAGTGGATTACCATTAAAGAAATTCTTTAATACCAGCGGACTCGTCTACAAAGAAATGAATTTGAAAGATAAGCTGAAAACTATGAGTGATGAGGAGCAAATCGCTTTATTGGCCGGCAATGGCAAACTGATTAAGCGTCCGTTATTAATAACCGACACACAGATTTTAGTCGGTTTTAAACCTGAAGAGTGGGAAAAATTAAAATAATTTGCATCTTCTTTACTATAGCTATTGCATATTAAAAACTTTCTTCTACCTTTGCAGCCGCAATACGGGAGTAGCTCAGTTGGTAGAGCACCGGTCTCCAAAACCGGGTGTCGGGAGTTCGAGCCTCTCCTCCCGTGCATAGCAAAGGAAAATCCGCTTAAACAAAGAGTTTGAGCGGATTTTTTTATATCAGCTTTCTTCTATATTTTGATGAATATATTCAACCAAAATTCCCCTTCAAACCATATACTTAGAAAGTATTTCATTCAATTCCGGCTCCCGAATCTTTTTTATATCATATCCTTCTTCGATCAGCGAAT
>CAMTOS010000084.1 GCA_947074195.1 uncultured Bacteroides sp. | reverse complement strand
ATTGCGATTTAATGAAATCTAAAATCGGAGAGGATATGCCTCAAAAAAGCGGGAGCTAAAAGCAATCATGAATGATAGGCTTTTAGCTCCCGCTTTTTAATTTCTATTGAAAACTCTTTTCTCTATAAATTCATTTTTTTAATATCGGTTACTAAGAACGCGAACTGCTGCTGCATAGTCTTCGCTTGGAACAGATAGCATTATGCTATTTCTTTTATCACAAGCCGAAACTTTAATATAAGCAGCGGTTAAAAGAGTCATCACGCTTGCGGCTTCCCATGGACTGCCAGCAAAAACGTTTACCTGAGTGTTTTTTCTGTTAACAATCATAATTTTTACCTCATTAAATTATATCTACCATTTACATAACAAATATAAGGCTAAAAAGGACATTGAAACATGTAATTTTTATGTTATTAGTTGTAATATTTGGTATATTTTTTTAGTCGAATACCCATTTGTTTCTTAGGAGGGTACTATTTGTAATGTTTCAAATGTATCATGCCAAATAATACATTTGAATACCCTGTTTTTGTGTCATTTTTCTAGTTGTATATTTCTGAGAATATGTATCTTAGCAATTATATCTTAAATTGATGACTAATATGGAAATTACACAGTTTATTAATAACTTCAGAATGGCTTTTGGTGAAAAAGCATTGCTACCTATAGGAATATGGTATTCCGAAACTCCTGTAGCAGCAACGATTAAAAAAGGTGGTTGCATATTTAAACACCTTGATGAGATAAATAATGGTCAGACCATAAGTTTGACCGGCGATAATATAGGTTGTGGCGGCGGTAAGTTTTATTGTGGCTACTCCGATATGCCAGAATTTGTACCGAATTTCGTATCTCAGAAAGAACATTATAAAAAGACTCCTGAAGATGTTCTTGATTTTATTGAAAAGGCCAATGTGCAAAAAGCCAGATTGTCTTGTTTAAATCTTGCGAGGATTGACAAACTGGAATCTTTTGATAATCTTGAAGGATTATTATTTCTGGCTACTCCCGATGTATTGAGTGGTTTGATTTCCTGGACATTTTATGACAGAAACGAATTAGATGTGGTCTCAACAGTTTTCTCGTCGGGTTGCGGAAGTGCTATTACGTGGCTGGTCAATGAGAATGCTGCCGGTGGATATCGTTCATTCTTAGGGTTTTTCGATCCTTCTGTACGACCATATGTAGATGCAGATATCTTATCTTTTTCTATTCCAATGTCTCGCTTTCGGGTAATGTATGAAACGATGCTCCAAAGCTGTTTGTTTGATACACATGCATGGGCTAAAGTAAAAGAACGAATAGGGGAAACTAATCCCTGATATTAATTAGTTTCCCTGTTTCGCCCAAAATGAAAGAGTTCATGTTTATTTTGTGCATAAAAACCTAATTACTATTGAAATGCAATCTTTTTACCTTTCGTTCTTCTCAACATAATAGATGAGAAGAACAGAAATTATATAAAATATTAGTGCTGCGTTTGCAACCTGGTAGGGGCTCGTTATCGCCATGGCATCGCCACGTACAGATGAAGAAACGACTGATATGATAACGAATGCCCAGAATAGCCATGCCGCTTTACTTTTAAAGCCATGAACAGAGATGGCATACCAAATGGCTCCGATTATGAATATTCCTACTTCAACAATAACAGCAATTGTAGGATAATTCCATAACCCTAATCCTATTTTCATAGAATCTCCAAATACCGGAAGGTCAGGGCGATGAGAAAGGAAATCGAGCAACCAGTGCGAAAACACGGCTGCACCAAGCCACCATGGTACCTCTTTCCGTTTCCTGAACCAGGGAAACAGAAAGAGAATACCTACCAGCAAAAAGGAGTATATAATTGTAGAAATCAAACCATGAGAATAAGGCATATAGTACAACTCAAGAGGGTTGGACGCCTGCATGGTGTTAATATTGGCTTTTTCTATGCCAAGCAAAATGAATGTTCCCCAAATGATATCCGGCACTTGCACAGCAATGAATAACATCCATAAGGGTACTTTTTTATCGATAGCTTTTATGATAAAAGCGGGTCCGTAATGTCCTATCAGCATCTATTTTTTATTTGCGAATTTACGTGATTAAAATCAGATGCAACTGACACAAATGTGTCATTTATTCAACAGCTCCTTACGGATACGGGTTAGGGTTTGTCTCTCAATACCCAGATAAGAAGAGAGTTGAGATAATGTTAATCGTCGAAACAGGTCTTCATTATTGGCAATGAAATTCAAATAACGGGTCTTGGCATTATCAAAAATAAAACTGTCAATGCGCTGTTGCTTAAAATGCAGTTCGTTTTCAAGCAAAATACGCAAATATCTGTCGAATGAATGAAATTTATTGCAGGAGTCTCTTATCGTATCGAAAGGCACATTTATGAGAATGGTTGGTTCTATGCACTGAAAATAATATTTGCTTGGTATCTGAAACCGGAAAGAGTCATAATCTACCGCATGATTTTGTTCTTTCAGAAAAACAACATTTACTTCATTTCCATTTTCGTTGATATAAAAAGACCGGATAAGTCCCGAGTATATATAACCCGCATTCTGCTGGATATCGCCTTTTGAGATGTAGAATTCCTTTGTATTTAAATGAGTGATAGTGAGTGATTGTTCGTAATAATTCAACATATCATCTGATATTTCCGGACAGATTTTTCGCATCGCTCCAAAATAATCAGCATAGATTAAGTTTTGATTCAGTTCAATAGTGACAGACATAAAAATCGATTTGGTTTAATGTAACAACAAATAAACATCTTTTTTGTGATAAATAAAAAAGAAAAGATATTTAGGAGAATCATGACAATTCATAATAATAGTAAAATCCTGTTTTTCTTTAGATTTTCAACTTGATAAACAAAACAATATTTATCACTTTTATTGCAAATAAATATTAAATAACGTAAATTTGTAAATATTTAAACCTTGAAAAATCTCCTTTTTATGAAAAATGTATGGAAAACAATGCTGGTTCTGGGGTTGCTTGGTTGCTCCACTATGAGAAATGCTGAACAAATAGCTATTGGGTATCCTATTGAAGCTGTGGAACTGAATCGGATAAAATTAACGGATCAGTTCTGGTTACCGCGTATTGAAATGATTCAGAAAGAGGTAATTGCCCATGCTTTCAGGAAATGTGAAACCGAAGGCAGAATAGATAACTTTGTTACTGCCAACAAGGTAATGCACGGAGAAAGCGGAATTACCAAAGGGAAAATGCCTTTCGATGATACTGATGTATATAAGATTCTGGAAGGGGTGGCATATTCGCTGATAAACAACCCAAATAAACAACTTGAAAAATATAGCGATTCGATTATCTCGGTTATTGCACTCGGGCAGGAACCCGATGGCTATCTAACAACCTGGCGTACAATTGATCCGTATCATCCGACTTCCGAATGGGTTCCGGGAGGGCCGCGCTGGAGTCATCTGGAAATTAGTCATGAACTTTATAATAGCGGGCATCTTTTTGAGGCAGCTACGGCTTATTATAATGCCACCGGAAAAACTGACCTTCTTAATATTGCTTTGAAAAACGCTGATCTTTTAGTAGATGAATTCAGTGAAGGCAATCAAAGTATGGTACCGGGGCATCAGATTGTGGAAACGGGATTAATTAAATTGTATGCCATTACCGGTAAAGAGGATTATTTGAATTTGGCTAAAAGATTTCTTGACCTCAGAGGTGATTCTACACAACGCCAGATATGGGGCGCACGCAATATACAGGACCATAAACCTGTGCTGCAACAATCAGAGGCTGTGGGACATGCAGTAAGAGCTGTATATATGTATGCCGGTATGACTGATATTGCTGCTCTCTGCAACGATACAGATTATTTGAAGGCCGTAAAACGGCTATGGGATAATATGACTAATAAGAAGATGTATGTAACCGGAGGAATAGGGGCGCGTCATCATTTAGAAGAGTTTGGCGACAATTATGAATTGCCCAATCTTACAGCTTATAGTGAGACATGTGCATCGATAGGAAGTGTGTACTGGAACGAACGTTTGTTCCGATTAACCGGCGATGCAAAATATTATGACATCATTGAACGTACACTTTATAATGGTGTTCTTGCCGGCATTTCACTTGATGGCACACATTTTTTCTATCCAAACCCACTGGAAAGTGATGGTGAATATGCATTCAATAAAGGTTCGTGCACACGCGAAGAATGGTTCGACTGTTCCTGTTGCCCCACAAATCTGATCCGCTTCATTCCTAATATTCCCAATATGATATATGCTACACGGCATAATACATTGTATGTCAATCTTTATATGGCAAATGAAGCAAAAGTGACTTTGCAAAATAAAAATGTACACATTCGCCAGATAACGAACTACCCCTGGAATAGCCAGATATCAATGAATATCTCTCCGGAAAAAGAAATGAATTTCACTCTAAAAGTGCGTATTCCGGGGTGGGCCTTAAACAGACCTGTACCTGGCAATCTTTATCAATATAATAATACTACCGGTGGTAATTATGTAATTTCAGTAAATGGTATTAAAGTAGCTTCCGACTTAAATAATGGCTATTTTGATATTCAGCGCAAATGGGCTCCCGGCGATGTTGTTACGATAGATCTTCCAATGGAAGTACGGCACATTTCTGCCGACTCGAAAGTGGAGAACTTAAGACACCATGCCGCCATTGAATACGGACCACTTGTATATTGCGCAGAGCAACATGACAATGAGCTGAATATTGATAAAATAAAGTTAGTAGCCGATGATGAATACACCGTTGCATGTAATCTCGATTTTCTCGATGGAATAAATATTATACATAAGCATAATCCCAAAAACGACTGCACATTTATTCCATATTATACCTGGGCTAACAGAGGAGCAGGTAAGATGAAAGTTTGGTTTGAAATAGATTAATTTTTATATTTACTATAATGATTATCAGAATTATATCTGTTTTGCTGAACGAAAACATCAGGGTAGTGTTTATAAACAATAACTATTATTGATTAGTTTAAAACCGATGTTCAACCTGTAAAATATTAATTATGGGAAGTGTATATCAAGAAAATGAAAGAAAAAAATACATCAAATTAATCGAGAATGATCCTGATATTTTTGATGGTTCAGAAGGCGGTGGTTTATTTAAAGGAAACAATCATCCGTTTGTACTGAAAGAGAATCTGACTAATTTATATAAAGATATTCGTGCGGATGTATTAAAATATTTCTCCGAAAATGATATTACCTGGTGGGCTGGCACAGAACCATCCGGTCATGTGTTATCTTCACAGATATCTTGTCTCAATCATTTGTTTCTGATCAAAAATATAAAGACTGCGGTTTTAAAGATCCTGAATGGTATAAAAGATGAATTCGTTGATGTTTTACCTATTACAAGTGATAAAACTGAACCGGGCTATATAGCATTCGAGGTTGTAAGTACACGCGATCATTTGAATGAACTGATATCTACCCGGGGATCAAATTGTACATCGATTGATGCCCTCTGTCTGGCCAGACATAAAAACGGGAAGATATGGTTAATTGCTATCGAATGGAAATATACTGAGTTTTATCCCAAAGATGATAAATCGGCCGGTGAAGCAGGAAAAGTACGCCTTGAAAGATATTCTAAGTTGATAGATGATTCTAAATATCTGAAATCACTTAAAAATTATCAGGGTTCGATTTATTACCAGGAACCTTTCTTCCAGTTGATGCGCCAGACATTATGGGCAGAACAAGTGATTCTGCATAGTGCTGAAGAAGAACTTAAAGCAGATGACTTTCTGCATATTCATGTTATTCCCGAAAAAAATTATGATCTGTTACAAAAAGAGAATAAGATATCAGGGAAACCAATGGAAGAAACCTGGAGGGAATGTTTGCAAAGTCCTGATAAATACATCATTATAGATCCGCATAAATTAATGGAACCGCTTACAAATGACTATAGTGATTTGTGTGAATATCTTGCTAAAAGATATTGGGCTTAAAACGAAAATTGCCCGACTCTCACGAGCCGGGCAACACACAAACACAAATTGCGGTTTTGGTGCCGCATATTTTTTTTACACAGTGCAAAAGTAAGCATAATATTGAATATACAAAGCATTTTGCTAATTTATTTTCATAATAATTTTATTTAAGTCGTCATCAATGCATCATTTTGTAATTTTATGATAGTTGAGAAAATCAACTTCTCACAGCGTAATTCAGCTGACATATAAGCTGTTAGGATAAAATTAAGCGATCTTTTCAACGTAAATATTTTCATATAGCCAACGGTTCAAGTATAAAAATATTTCTTGAAAACATTTTCAAAAACAGATTATGAAATTTATAACGCCTGTCGATTATCTTTATTTATTCACCAGAACAGTGGCTATAATGGCCTCGTTTATTATCGGAGAAAAATGTTCAATTATTTTTCATGATACTTCTCATGCCCTGGGCGGAATGCTTGCTGCAATTTCTACAGTAATCATTATCAGTGATACTGATATAAATGATTCCCTTTCAATGGGGTGGAAGAGAATAGTGGCTTCTTTTGCCGGGGCATTAATCGGATTTATCTATTTTCTTCTTTTCAGATTTTCTTTGCCGGGTATGGCTATCTGTATTTTTATTATAACTTTATTTACATTATTATTTTCAATGAAAGGTTATGGCAGGATTGCGACAATTGTATTAATATGGATGTTTATAGAGGCTAAAATGTCTCATATTCCTCCATTTGAAAATGGTTTAATGCGTTTTCTTGAATCGACTTTAGGTGTTATTATTGCACTAATTTCTGTTTGGTTATTAAGTTTACGAAGCAAAAAGACTAAATAAACCATGCAATGATTACTATGAATACAGTGAGCAGAACCTTTTGATGTAACAAAATGTTAATCCGATATAAACTATAAACAATAAATATACTATGAGTGGTATGAACCGTTTTCTTTTTCCTCAATACACATCAGCCAATAGTTATTCATGGCTATTGCTTTTTTTGCGTGTTTTTTTCGGAGGAATGCTTATGTATCACGGAGTGGAAAAGATTATTCACTTTAAAGAATATGAGCAACATTTTGTCGATTTCCTGAGTTTAGGTCCCAAAATTCCTCTGATACTCAGTATATGTGCCGAAGTAGGTTGTGCTTTTGCATGTGCCATTGGCTTACTCTTCAGGTTGATAACAATTCCATTAATGTTTAATATGCTTGTGGCCACATTTGGTGTGGGACATCCGTTGATATATCAGCATATGGAATTACCGCTTATCTATTTAGTCATGTTTTGCGTTCTGTTTATTACCGGCCCCGGAAAATTTGCAGTTGATAATCTATTAGCATCATTTTTCTCAAAACCGATAAAAAAAACAACGCCTGACAGTACACAGACTACTACAAAAGCGCCTTCACCGAAACTTGATTCCACAGTAACAGAAACTCCGGCCGAGACGAATCCGAATGCTTCCTCAGGCAGTATGGCATCAGGTGCAGCAGCTGTAGGCACTGCCACTGTTGTAGCCAATGCAGTTGCCCGTGATACCATAGAGTCGGCTTCTGCAGCAAATTCTACAACAGCCGGAGAAGGAGAAGAAAATGGTTAAACAACTTTTTTAAATAGATAATCAAAGATATTAATTCTATAAATTGAATAGCATGGAAATGATGGATTTACCTAAGGCTACTGCCGAAAATATTAAGGTTTATGATGAGCTTGAAGCAAAATTAAATGCTGCAGCTGCATTAATGGACACTGAAAGTGACTATGAAAAAGCAACAAAAAATCTGGATGATGCTTTAAGTGAGTTTATGAATTACAGAAATTCATATGACTGGCTTGATTATACATTTGCTGAAAACGGACTTACCGGCCTTAAAGATGTAACCGGGAAAGTATTGGTTCCACCCATATTCGAGGAAATTGAACAAACGTATGAATACTTTGATGATGTTCCGTTTACAGCAGTCATGAAAGATGGTAAATGGGGATTGGTAAAGAACGATGGTACAGGAACTATGATTATTGACCCCATATACGATTATGCCGTGTATGGAGACAGAACAGGTTTCTATGCGCTTGAAAAAGACGGGAAGTTTGCTTTAGTCAATAAGAAGGGGGAAATGGTTGTTCCATGTATGGTCGATAAAGTATATGAACCTGAAGTAAATCTCTCTATTATAGAAAGCAATGGCAAATTCGGCATCATTATTAATCATGAGAAACTTATTGATCCTGTTTTCGATCATATCGAAGTAGAGTATGATGAGCCATGTCGTGTTGTTTATCAGGGTAAATCCGGTTATCTGGATGCAGATGGCAAATTTACCGAGAAGAAAGAAGATGCTGCTATAGGTGCTTTCGATAAAGAAGAGGAAGCATAAATATACGCAAATCATAAGAATGTTTATCCCCTGTCTTTTCTGGAGTCAGGGGATTTTTATAAGGCTATAACCTTATAAAGGGCTATTATAAGATTATAGCCTTATAATGGTGCATTATAAGGTTTTTACCTTATAATTTGGAAATCAGAGATATTGTATATAACTTTGATGTATCAAATAGTTTAAAAGTTATGTATGCAACATTATCTGCAGATCTGGTTTCCTCTACATCACTCTCCATCAGTGAAGTGATTTTAGTGAAACAAAAAATGGAAGATCTATTTACAATGTTTTCCCGAAAATACTTTGGTTTCTGGGGGCGTGTTGTTCGTGGTGATTCTATTGAGTGTGTTATTCCCGATCCAAAAGATGCATTGCGTATTGCATTGCTCATAAAGATGGCATTAAAATCTCTGGATATTAATCCCGGGGATTCTAAAAAACTTTTCCAGACTTATGGTGCCCGCATGGTTATCGGCATGGGCGAAATGCGTATCGTCGATAAAATAGAAGGGGTAATGGATGGCGAGTCTATATATATTTCAGGCCGTGGTCTCGACGAAATGGGCAGTCCGGCACGTGGCACACTGAAAATTGCCTCCAAAGGCGATATGCAGGAATCATTGCAGGCGGTTTGTGTATTGGTCGATGCTATCCTTAATAATGCCACTCAGCGGCAAAGTGAAGTGGTTTATTATAAGCTCCTGAATAAAAACGAACAAGAGATTGCCGATATTCTCAAGATAAAGCAGTCGGGCGTAAACCAGCGCTCTACGGGGGCACAATGGTATGCTATAGATGCCGCACTTAAATTCTATGAACAAATAAACTGGACAAAACGCTGATATGAATACGATCTTATTTCTAAATCTTCTGATAGTACATTTTTTCGCTGACTTTTACCTGCAAACCGATAAATGGTGTGCGCATAAGGAAGTGCACAGAGTGGGGAGTTGGTTCCTTTATTTCCATGCTTTGCTGATGGGGGCTCTTTCGTGGCTTGTGGTATGGCAAACTGATTTTTGGAGCTGGGCTATCTTTATTACGCTGACGCATTTAGTGATTGATGCGATAAAGAGTTATATGAAACCTCGTTTATGGTCATTTCTGCTGGATCAGTTTCTGCATATCCTTGTCTTAGCCATTGTTGCTATTTGCGACTTGAGCGTTATTCCCTGGTATAATATGTTTGATTCGGGCTATATGGATATTATCCTTGTTTTGTTTCTGGCTATACTTATTTGCCTTAAGCCTACTAATATTTTCATAAAACTTATATTGGATAAATATCGTATTGGTGTTCAGCCTGAATGTAAGGAAATAAAGAATGCAGGTGCTCTAATCGGTAATCTGGAGCGTATTCTTACACTGGCGTTTGTTTGTGTGGGACATTGGGAGGCGGTAGGTTTTATCATTGCTGCAAAATCATTGCTGCGCTTTAAAGATACGGATACAGCCAAAACGGAATATGTGCTTGCCGGCACTTTCTTAAGTTTTGGAATCGCCGTTTTGGCTGGAATTGGAGTGAAGGAGTTGGTCTTAAATTAGAACATATCACTTAATTATAAGACTTTAACCTTATAATGACCCATTATAAGGCAATGACCTTATAATTTACGCTTCTCAAGCTCTTTTAATTGCTGATTAATTACACGCGGACTGGCTTCATCAAATAAACGGTGAAGTTCGCTGGGACGTTTCGGCCCGTCAACAAGTTCCTGGATAATGCAGCTTTTCCATTATTTATCACTATAGGGTTAATTTCGCCCTACTTGTTTATAGTTAACTACAACTATATTCTTGCACTATTATTAAAACCTTACTGCATGTATGGGGTTAGGTGATTCGGCAATCATCAATCAGCTTCCGGCAAAAATTGAATCCTCGAAATGTTTACTGGTTGGACTACGTTCGTGGGATGAAGGAATGCAGGAGCGTCAGCATAAATTAGGAATTAAAGGAGTTTCGCCAGCCGAACTATATGAAAATAATACATATGATGTCGTTGGATTTACAGTTGCTGAACTGATGCCAGGAATAGCCATCAAATTAAAGAATTTATTGAAAGAAATTCCATTGCTAAATGACTAGTTATTGCATATTTAAGCAATAAAAATAGAAAATAGAATTGTAACACATAGTTCCTGCTAAACATACAAAATCAAGCTTTTAATGGAAATTTATTGCATTTAGCTTGCTAAAATCCCTTTTTAATGTTAATATTGTAGTGTTTTTCAGGAATAATTGTAATATAAATCTAAATTTTCTCTCGTTATGCTTATAACTGATGCGGATACCAACAAGGTATTCTTTTCTCGTTGGATAACAGATTTCTCATGCTATACACACATTAAAGATGCCTTACTAAAATATAATATTGAATATGCATTATTGCCCTATACACAAGACTGGTGGGTGCGCGATTTTATGCCTATTCAGCTCACTGATAAGTCGTTCCTGGGCTATAAATTCAATCCCGATTATCTTCAGGACAAACGTTCATACATCACTCATCCTGAACGTTGCTATCAATCATTAAATATTAATGTAACTCCTTGTGATCTTGTTATAGATGGCGGCAACGTTATCAAAACGGCCGATAAAGTGATCATGACAGATAAGATCTTTACGGAAAACAAAGATTTGAGTAAGATAGAGCTGATCAACGCACTCGAAAAGAGTTTTGGTCATGAAATAGTGTTCATTCCCTGGGATCGTGAAGAGAAGTTCGGACATGCCGATGGAATGGTGCGTTATATTGAAAATAACACAGTCCTTATCAATCATTATAAGGATTTTGATAAGGAACTTCGAAAAAAGATGCTCGATATTCTTCAACCTCATTTCGATGTTATCGAACTTGGTTACGATATAAAAACACCTATCGACTGGATATGGGTTTATATCAATTATCTGCGTATAGGTAATATTGTACTATTACCCGGGCTAGGCATAGAGGAAGACGAACAAGCCGTGGAGCAGTTCTCAAAAATCTTTCCTCAATGCACTATAGAACAAGTAATTGTACCCGAAATCGTTGAAGAAGGTGGTGGCTTAAACTGCGTTTCGTGGAATATCAAAATATAAATACACCAACATCACCGCTTATTTTTGCGTTTCAGGAAAATGCAGAAGTAGCGGTGGGTTGGGTGATAAATCATAATAATCAATATAATCCATAGGTAATCTGAAATATACCATGCTTGTATAGTCAGCATATAATCGCTGCAAAATAGCATTTTCATTATAGATTGCTTTGCATATATCATCATTTACATCGAACATAACCTTTCCTGCTACACGTACAGAAATATTCTCGTGCATGGCCAGTAATTCTACAAACGGATTACTTTGAAGCTGACGATAAACTTCTTTTCGTGCTGCAGTAGCAAAATAAAGTTCATTCCCTATAATTTTCATAATTTGAAACACCCGTAACTTTGGCTTATTATCTTCTACAGTAGCAAAAGCCACATCTTTATAGATTTTCAGAAATTCAATGACTCTTTCCATATTCATTTTATAAAAAGGATTATTATTCAGTTGATTCATTTTGTACAAAGTTAATCATCAATATTCTGAATAACAAGTAGATACTTTTTTGTCAGATAGTTATCTCAATGTTATTAATACTGAATTTCAATAATTTATCTCTTTCACTTTCTATCTTCTTTATCATTTTACACTCATCATTTCTCAAATCCCCCGCTTTTTCACCCCCTCTTCCTTTATGTCTCACTAATCTCTACGCTTATGAAAAAGAACCATATCTATTGGGTCAACCTCGATCCTTCATCAAAAGGAGCAGAAATCAATAAAAGACGTCCATGTGTGGTTATATCGCCCGACGAAATGAACTGTCACTTAAGGACTGTATTAATTGCGCCTCTTACTTCTGCACCAAGAAAACTCCGCACCCGTATTCCGGTAAAGGCGTCATCAAAAAATAAAATTTCTTCCAAAAGTTATATCGTGCTCGATCAGATAAAAACCATTGATAAATCGCGTGTATTACCTAAATCAATAGGTGAAATTTCAAAGTATGAAGCACGAAAAGTCGCTCTTGCATTAAAAGAGATGTTCCAGTATTAGTTTTTAAGTTTTCAGGTTAAGATGTTTTTCAGGTAACAAAAAAATCCCCGCAGGCTCAGGCTTGCGGGGATTCTATGTTGATTATTTTAAGCGAGGTAAAAAGAAGATTATAAAAATTAATGCTGTTTCTTAAACAAACGCAATGTTTAAATAAATATTGATATATGCAAAAAAATATCTGCCAATGTAAACGATGTTTTAAAAAACAAACAGATTTAGTGCCAAATGTTACAGTTACAGACAATCGTTAACTTTCTTTATCTAAATTGAATTTAAACCTTTCTTTGCACTCATAGTCATACTATTAACTTTGTGAAAATGAATAAATAAGAGAAGTGAATCTTCTTAACTAAACGAACTACTAATACACATGGATAAAAGAGTAAAATGGGGAATTGTGATTGTAATCGGAGCAGCCGTAATCGGAGGTTTTGTCTATTCGCAGATTCCTAAAAGAAATAGCGAGCTCGATGCAGCCGATAAGGTAGCACAAGCACCATCAAATAAACGTCGTATACTTAATGTAAATGCGCAAATCATCCGCCCTCAAATGCTTTCTGATGAGATACAGCTCAGCGGTAATCTTGTACCCGATGAAGAGGTAGATCTCTCGTTCGAAACCTCCGGAAAAATCGTCGAGATTAATTTCGAAGAAGGCCGCGAAGTGCGTAAAGGGCAATTGCTTGCCAAAGTGAACGACCTGTCTTTGCAGGCACAGCTAAAAAAACTCGAATCGCAATTAAAACTTGCCGAAGACCGCGTATATCGCCAAAGCGCCTTGCTTAAAAAAGATGCAGTAAGTCAGGAAGCCCTGGAACAGGTGCAGACGGAACTTGCATCGCTTAACGCCGATATCGATTTGGTGAAAGCAAACATTGCGCTAACCGAACTGCGTGCCCCGTTCGATGGAGTTATCGGACTTCGCCAGGTAAGTATGGGTCAATACGCTTCGCCAAGTACGGTCGTGGCCAAATTAACCCGTATCACTCCGCTTAAGGTAGAGTTTGCTGTACCTGAACGCTATGCCGGCGATGTGGAGAAAGGTACAAATCTGACCTTCCGCATTGAGGGTAAGCTAAAAGATTATTCGGCCAAGGTCTATGCTCTCGAGTCGAAAATAGACCCCGTTACTCACACATTGCCTATCCGCGCCATCTATCCAAACACCAATGGCGAATTACTTCCGGGCCGATATGCCAGCGTCACGCTGAAACGTGCCGAGATTGATGATGCCATAGCCATACCATCACAGGCTATTATTCCCGAAATGGGGAAAGACCTGGTGTATGTTTATCGCAGCGGACATGCACAGCCGGTTGAAATAACTTCGGGCATTCGTACTGCCAGCGAGGTGCAGGTTGTGAAAGGACTCCAGGCAGGCGATACTATTATTACATCGGGCACACTTCAGTTGCGTACCGGATTACCCGTAACGCTCGACAACATCGACTAAACCGCAAAACATTCTACCATGAATATATCAGAACTCAGTATACGTCGTCCCGTACTTGCCACGGTGTTGACGCTTATCATCCTTATTTTTGGCTTCATAGGGTATAGCTACCTTGGCGTACGCGAATATCCCTCTGTCGACAATCCCATTATCTCGGTGACCTGCTCTTACCCCGGAGCCAATGCCGATGTTATCGAAAATCAGATTACTGAACCCTTAGAACAAAACATCAATGGTATTCCCGGTATCCGCTCATTATCGAGTGTCAGTCAGCA
>CAMTOS010000083.1 GCA_947074195.1 uncultured Bacteroides sp. | reverse complement strand
TGCAAAGCTAAAAAAAGAGCCCCGTAACTATTTTGTTACGAGGCTCAAACTATTTTGTTATTTGGTTCAGGCTGAAAATGTTACATTCTGTTTTTTACGATTATGGATAACAATCTTCTCCATCATTTCCAGATTAGATTCGACTTCACCCAGCATCAGATAATTATTCTTCATGCTTAGAGTCTTCTCATAAATCGCTTTCGATTCATCAAAAGCATCTTCTATATAATGAGCCCATGCACATCTTACCAACTGCTTTGATGACATCATTTTGCAACTTTGTAAAACATATTTTTTCAGATCATCAGTATAAAGTTCATCAGCCCGCAAATTGTTTTGATAATGATGTAGTTCGATAAAAAGCAAATCGCATGCAATTTCCTTAGCCAGAACTGCAATAATCTCCTTCTCATGCAGATGCAATTCATTTAGAATGACATGAGCCTCTTCAAATCTTTCCTGATCGATTAATCGTGCAGCAAAAGCCTGTTTCTCGCCCACCTGAAAGATGTTTTTATAATCAGTAATTTCGGGATTATTGAACCATTCCTCAGGCATATCTTTAAATCTTACACCTTCCTGCGTTGCTGCATTAATATAAAGTTGTGCCATTAGCGAGCTTATCCATTTGCTGTCTTTATTCAGAAGAATAATATTGTAACCATCGTTTGTTACACCATTCATCTTTAGCGGAATTCCATTCATCAGACCTAAAAGCACACCTGCAATCCACATATACATCAGGAACATATGCATAGGCATTGATAAATCTTCTATTGAAAACCAAAATGCAAAGCAAATGGCGGCAGTTATCAGGTTGAACATCACACCACCGGCAAAATACCAAATGACGGCAGCTGTACCAGGCTCATTATCCGGTGGAGATAAAAGACATTGTCCTCCTGTGCCCTGAATAAAAAACTTCTTGATTTTAAACTTTCCTTTCTCTTTTATCAATGTAAGATTGCATACACGAAAAGATACAAATTTGAACTTGTTAAGAAGTCCCGTTACAAGATGACCACCTTCATGAATAATGATTTGCAGAAATATAGCGGCAAAAAGCATAAGGATAGAAATAACGCATGTGACTGCAATTTTAAGCAGGCCTGCATTGCCAAACTTTTCCATCATTTCAGAAAAAGTAGTATCAGTGAAAACGGGAATACCAACCATTACCAGACCAAGACCAGCAAATATACATAGCAGATAGAAGAAAAGAAATTTTAAAACCTTTTTCATTGGCGTTTTTAATGTTAATGTGCCGCAAAGATATGAAAAGAAATATTAATAGCAGGTATTGGGATTTTGCATTAACTAATTTCTTACCTTTGCACCTTCTTTTGAAAAAGAGTAAATATTTATAACAAATTAAGCGGTAAAACGATTATGAAATTATCAGAAATCAGTGGAAACCAGTCCAGAGGGTTATGGATTTCCACATTGGGATTTTTCTTTGGAATGGCATCCGTATCATTATTCGGTCCAACAGCCCACAAGTTTGGCGATGTAATGGCGCTCAGTCCGATGACGATTGGCATATTGGTAGCTATCCCATCTTTATCAGGTTCACTTCTTCGAATCCTTTTCGGCGCATGGGTTGATACCACGGGCGGTAAGAAACCTCTTTCTATTCTTATGGTATTATCGCTTATCGGTGTTGCCGGACTCATGATTCTTATCAACAGCCGATATCCTGATAATATGGACGGTATGTTCCCGTTAATTCTTCTGTTTGGGTTATTAGCCGGTTGTGGAGTTGCCACTTTTTCCGTAGGTATTAGTCAGGTGTCTTACTGGTTTCCACGCAATAAACAAGGTTATGCTACCGGAACATTCGGAGGAATCGGTACAATGGCACCCGGTTTGTTTGCCTTCCTTTTACCAATGGGTATTGTTTTGATGGGATTAGGAAACGCCTATATCGCATGGTGTATCTTTCTTGCTATTGGCACGGTCATCTATCTTATGTTTGGCTGTAATGCTCCTTACTTTCAGTTTCGTAAGAAAGGAATGAGCGAAGAACAAAGCAAAACCGAGGCGCTTAAATATGGCCAGGAACTATATCCTACGGGATCTGTATTAAAAAGTCTCAGCACATCGGCAAAAATCCCCGGAACATGGATTCTAACTATCCTCTATTTTGTATGCTTTGGCGGCTTTCTTGCCCTTACCGTGTGGTATCCCAGCTACTGGAGAGAATTCTATGGCATGGGTGATATCAGTTGTGGTATATTAACTGCGGCATTTTCTATGTCCTCTTCGTTTATCCGTGCATGCACCGGTAATTTAGCCGATAAACTTGGGGGCCGTAAACTCTGCTTTATTGGCTTCTCGCTCATCGGTATCGGTGCATTGGGTATGACTTTCAGTCAGCACTTCATTCTTTCCATCTTCTTTACCTTTATCATTTCTATCGCTATGGGAATAAACAGTACTGCTATCTTTAAGATGGTACCTGTATTTATTCCTAAAGCAGTAGGCGGAGCATCCGGCTGGATTGGTGGAGTAGGAGCCTTTGGTGGTTTTGTATTCCCTCCGGTGATGGGAGCCATTGCCGCGACGTATGGAAAAATAGGATATGCGTGGGGTTTTGGATTATTCGTTATCCTATCACTTTTTAGCTTGCTAATTCTTTGGAAAATGATGCAGGAAGAGAGCAAGAAAGATCTTGCTGTCAGTATATCATAAACCAGATATCGATTTATTAAAATAAAAAATCCTCGCAGTTCTATGCATATTACTTAGACCTGCGAGGATTTTTATTAATCTCAAGGACCGATTCTATTTTTTAAGACCAATCATTTTTTTTAATCCAAATCTAATATTATTCCGCAATTTATATGCGCGTTCCACTTTTTGACATCCCTTCAGAACATAACCTTCAGGAAAACCTGCTTCTTTTTCATAATTCGCTATGATAAATCTGAACCAATAATCATCATAACAAACTCTCAATAAATTGCCAAATCGCTGATGATCTGTCAATGGTTTGCCCATAAACGAAGTACGGTTAATATCAAGCACCTGGTATTCAATTTCTCCCGTCTTTTCATTAACCTGATATAAAATGTTTGTCGGATTCAAGTCACGATGCTCAATACCCTTTGCATGCATTTCAACGATAAGATGAATATATCCAAGAACAATCTTTTCGCTTTCTGGCGTAGGAGGTTCTTTTAGAAAAGGTGCCACTTCCTTAAAATCGCTATACTTATAAATATAATAGCAATCGCGCAATATATTATTGCGCTTTGTTTCCATATAAGCTATACCATCAGGAGTCTCAATACCCAGATTCTTATATTTCTGCGCATATTCATAAGATCGCTGCGCCTTAGTTTTTCGTATAAATGAATAAATAGTGCGATTGGCAGAGGTAATTTTTACAAACTTCTTAATGATATATTTATCATCAATATTTTTAATCACATTTCTCTGATTTCTCAATGTGACGCCATACGAAGGATCATCAAAGCGGGATAACATATCCCTGATCATCTTCTCATCTTTCCTGTATTTCGGGTTTATAATCAACTTCATCATGTTTTCAAATCCTTACACTGCAAAATTAGACAGTAGATTATCTTCTGTCCGCCGAAATGAAATAAATATTTCATACTTATTTCGCAGAGATTGTTCTAAATATCATATTAAGAAAATCGGATATCAGAAATGATATTCGAAAAGGGGGGATTTTCTGTGTTAAATGCTTTAGACATGAAAAAGTAATAAAGGTTTAATGGATACTTTAAAAAAATGTTTTTTATGATCTATACTTTTGATAATTGTATCGATATTCAGTTATTTACCCTTTGAATTTCTCAATATTTCAAGCATTTCTTCTAGACCATTTGACTCCGGATCAAGATGACAATGTATATAGTAAAAGCGGCGCAAATTACGAGTTATATGCCGTTAAATTATGGGTGAAATCATCACTTTGCACCTTTTCCTTCATATGAGAAATCGTGGGGAGGATTCACTGCCAATGTCGGTCTGAGATATGAATATGTAAACTTCAAATACTTTTAAATATAATTACATATATGATATTGAAAGAATACTATCAAGGTATGTTACTTTTTTAGAATGGCCTTTAAATTTGATGTTTGTGTGAAAATATAAAATAAAACAAAAAATAAATTATCATGCAGATTATCTGGATTTTTTAAATTTGCATATTTAGATAATATTTACGATAATTGCGCTAATTATGAGAAACATGACTAACTATATATTCTTTCTTTTATTAATTCTATCAACATTAAAGGCTCAAGCCACTATTGATAACAGTATTTTTGAGACTCAACATTTAAATACTTCTGACGGGCTTAGCAGTCAACGTGTTTTTTCAATTATAGAAGATAAATATGGAGCTATCTGGATTTCTACCAAAGTTGGCATTGACAGATATAATGGCAATTCAATAAAGAATTATACTCTACCCGGACAATATTATAATGGTGATATGGCTGGGCGAATACTCAGCCTGTTTTATAGTGATGAATTTGGATTGTGGGCTTATGATCAAACAGGAAAGGTTTTTAAATATTCTGCTAAGGATGATATATTTATTCTTGTTTATGTATTAGATCAACTGATACAAGAATCCATAACACTTAATAAATTTTCCATTGATGACCTGGGTAATTTCTGGTTTGGAACGCAGAATGGTGCTTATAAAATTGATAAAAATGGTGAACTTCATATTATGTTAACAAATAAATATGTGACAGATATTATTTCAACAGGGGATATTAATTTTATTGCTTCATCTCAAGGACTTTATCAGTTATTATCAGATTCTTCTGACGAAATTCGACAATTAGATCCTGACATATATGTTCAATCAATATATTATGATAGTGCTACAAAGGAATTATGGATTGGCACATTCAATGATGGTCTCATGGTTTTAAATATGAATACTGATCAATGGATTCTAATTAAACATAACCTGGGAAGTCTAAATCCTATACGTTCAATAATTGCTTATGATGATCATACTCTGTTAGTTGGTATAGATGGTGGAGGTGTTTACTCTATTAATAAAACTAATTATCAGGCAAAACAATTTATGGGAATCACTGATAATATCTTGCGTACCCGATTACAAGGTAATGGAGTATATACTATCAAAAAAGATTCTCAGGGTAATATTTGGGTTGGTAGTTACACAGGTGGTGTTTCTGTTGCGATTTTGCTGCATAATCCTTCTACAATATTAACCCATGAAATAGGTAATATAAATTCTTTAATTGACAATAATATAAATAATATCGAAGAGAATATCGATGGGAATATATGGTTTTCAACTGACTCTGGCATTAGTATTTGTAATATTCATACGCGTAAATGGCAGCATATACTTAACGGTATAGTAATAACGGCTGTTTGTAAAGGGGAAAATGGTACAATGTGGGCCAGCACATATGGTAATGGCATATATCACTTAAATAAGCAGGGAAAAGTAATAGGTCATCTGTCTACAAAAAGCAAAGATCTGACTACTAATTATATTTTGTCTATTCATTTTGATGCAGATAATAATCTTTGGATTGGAGGATTAGGTGGTAAACTGGTTTTGATAAATGAAAAGAAGAACTACAGACAATTATATGATATTGATTGGGTACAATCAATTCAATCGGTTGGTTCTGATACATTGGCTGTTGCGACTGTCTATGGTTTTTACCTTATTAATAAACAAGATGGCACTGTAAATCAGTATGCAACCGATAAGTATTATCAGGATATGAATGCAAGTTCTTATATTATCTCTATGCTTTTCAATGATGATAATACTGTTTGGCTTGGTACTGAAGGAGGTGGCTTATGTTTATATGAATTAATAACCGGAAAAGTAAAATCGATATTAACTATACAGGATGGTTTACCATCAAACGATATTTATAGCTTGCAACGTGATGAGAAAGACCGCATCTGGGTAAGTACCGGGAAGGGATTAGCAATGGTTCAGGATTATCGTGTTTCAAATTTCAATTATATAGACGGTGTCGATAAGGCATTTAATAAATCCTCATTCTGTAAGCTATCAAATGATTATGTAGTTTATGGAAGTACTTCCGGGGCCATATTCCTTAATACTGAAAAATTAAACAATACAGAATATAATGCCCCCATACGGTTTACGGAAATGACGATTAAGAACTTATCTCCGGAACAGACAGATATTCTTTATCCCGATATTTATGATATGCTTATTAGGGGCGAATTGAATTTGAAATATGAATATAATTCCTTTTTTATCAATTACGAATCAATCAATTATTGTTATCGCCGGGATATTGTATATCAGCATATTTTGGAGGGATATGATAAATCCTGGAGTAACCCGATTAACCAGGGGGTAGCCCAATACACTAATGTCATACCGGGTTCCTATAAATTTAAGATAAGGAGTTTGCGTAATAGCGATGGCAAAATTATTTCTGAAGATGAAATTATGATTGATATTGCACAACCCTGGTGGAACTCTTATTTTGCATGGTTTCTTTATTTATGTTTGTTGATAACAGTATTTTATTATATTTTGCGTTATAAGAATAACCAAATGCAGAAAAAATATGATGAAGATAAACTGAATTATTTTATCACCACCGCACATGATATCCGTACACCTGTAACATTGGTTATGGCTCCTTTAGAAGATTTGAGTAAAGACGATTCTTTATCACCAAAAGCAACACATCTGCTCGAATTGGCAAGAAATAATACTCATAAGTTATATTCACTTATTACACGTTTGCTGGAATTTGAGAAAATAGAAACATATCAGGATCAACTTAATTTTACACCTCAGTGTCTTAATTCTCTTTTGGAAGCCGAAGCGGTTAACTTTAAATCATATTTTGATCAGAAACAGCAAAATTTGAAACTGATATTACCTGATGAAAAAGTGTATGTCTCTGCAGACAAGAATATGTTAGAAATATTATTCGATAATCTTATGTCGAATGCCTGTAAATATACCTCACATAAAGGGAAAATAGAATTACGGTTATCTGTAAATAAAAAGACAGCTGTTATTGAAGTAGCCGATAATGGTATTGGTATTCCAGGAAAAGCTCAACGCCATTTATTTAAAAGTGTATATAGAGCTGATAATGTCATTTCTTCCGAATACGTTGGAAATGGGTTTGGATTACTTCAGGTACAAAGAATTGTTACTGCTTTACATGGAAAAGTTTCGTATAAATCAGAAGTCGGTTTTGGAACCACTTTTAAAGTGGTATTAAACCGCATGAATGAAACTATTGACGGCGAAAACTTACATGGAGATATCACTGAGAAAACATATAATCAGGATAACTCTATAATTAGATCTCCTGAAAAGCAGAAATCATCTTCTGATATGATAGATATTGAGGACCGCGATACAATACTTATTGTGGAAGATAATGAACAGCTTAGAAACTACCTTTGTAGTATTTTTGATAAATCATACAGAGTTATTGATAAACCTGATGGTCAGGCTGCCCTTGATTATCTATCAGAAGAATATCCGGATTTGATACTTTCTGATGTGATGATGCCTGGTATTCAAGGTGATGAATTGTGTCATCGTATAAAAACTAATCCTGAAACAGAAGGAATACCATTTATATTGCTTACAGCTAAAGTGAATCATGATGCTATGGTAGCAGGATTAAAAAACGGTGCAGATGACTATATCCCTAAACCTTTTAGTGCAGAAATTCTGAGGTTAAAAGCACAGGGATTATTAGAGAATCGAAAACGTCTGCGCAATTATTTGATGAGGCAATCTTTGCAGCAGGTTTATGATTCACAATCTGAAGTTTTAAATAATGAGAATATTTCTGAGATAGTTACAGATTCTACACCTGAGGAATTATTTAATGATTTTCAGACTAAAGTTGAAATATCCGAAAGCGATTCTTTATTCGTAAAACAAGCGACACAAATTATTATTGCCAATATTGATAATACAGATTTTACAATTAATATGCTATGCCAGGATATGGGGATGAGCCGTACGCTATTTTTTAGTAAACTTAAATCGCTTACAGGAAAGGCACCGCAAGATTTTATTCGTATGATCCGGTTACAAAAGGCTGTTGAATTATTACGAACTGGAATGACTGTTAGCGAAGTTGCTTGTGAAACTGGATTTGTAAATACGAAATATTTTAGTACACTATTTAAAAAGGAATTTGGAATACAGCCAAGTAAATTTGTATAGTGAAATTCATTTACTATATGATTATTTTTAGAATCGGGCTTTAGTTAATTACTAAGGCCCGATTCTTTTTTATGACTTCTCCCTTTATCACACAATAGATTAATAAAGGATATTATTGGTTGGTTTATATACTCTGATTATGTCGATTATTGTTTAACATGTAATTATATATGTACATATAATAGTGAGTTTCCATATTTTAATATGATTTGAGTATCACCTTAATATTTTAAAGTAAGCTGTTTTACTTTGTGTATACATGAACGGGAATATAATTAAGATCTAAACCAGGAAGCTTATAACTAAATGACCTTGATTATAAATTAATCAATTTAGGCAATGATATCTTTTTGTTCTTTAATTATCATTGCTTTTTTAGAAATTATCACCTATTTCTCATTATAAGGCATTTATGTCAGCAATCAAACCCTGTTTGTCAGCTATCAACCCTCGCTTTTTATTCGCTATACTATATTCGCAGCATGTTTTGAGGAATAACTCAAAAAGAGATATTCAAATATTATTATTGTATAAACCTTTAATTTAATTGTATTTATTATGAGTGGAAAACTATCCCTTCTTTTAATGTTCAGTTTACTATTTCAATCATGCTCAACTAACGAAGATGTTATTATTTCTCCAAATAATAATGTAGTATTTATAGATGAATTCGAAACCTTTGATACCGCTGTTTGGAATAAAGAAGCACATGAAGCAGGCTGGACAAATAATGAACTTCAAATTTATGACACAAACCAGGTATCAGTTGGGATCGATGATGGTAAAAGTGTTTTAATGCTTACAGCTGAACGTATCGGAGATCGAATTATATCGGGGCGTATTAACTCTCAGGGGAAAAAAACATTTAAATATGGCCGTATAGAAGCCAGTATAAAACTTCCAAAATTGGCAAATGGATTATGGCCTGCATTCTGGATGATGGGAGATAATGATAAGTCATGGCCAGCATGTGGTGAAATTGATATCATGGAGATGGGATCACAGGAAGCTATAGCTGCAGGGAAAGTGGAAAGTACTATGAATGCCGCTATACACTATGGTACTGACGTAGATGGTCATCGTCAGGAATACTATATGAAGGATGTGACTATTAATCTTCAGGATGGGAATTATCACGTTTATGCACTAGAGCGTAATGAGTATTCACTGGATGTTTTTGTTGATGATATCAAATTCTATTCATTTGATGTGAGTAAGGTCAGTGGGCGTTATGACTTTTTTCAGGATGAATTCTTTATTCTCTTTAATCTCGCTGTAGGTGGGAATTTTACAGGTATTTATAATATCGATGAAATAACAGCTTTAAAAGATGGTGAAAAGGCTACGATGTATATTGACTGGATCAAAATTTTTAATTAATCTTAATATGATATTTATGAAAACCAAGAATCAGAATAAGACGTTTTCTTATTCTTTCTTACTGCTTTGCTTTCTTCTGGGAAGTCCGCTGCAAGTTAGTGCAACAAAAATTGAATCTCCTGCTATTCAACAAACGAAATTTACTGTAACCGGAACTGTTTATGATAATTCCGGACCGGTAATTGGTGCCAGTGTATTTGTAAAAGGGACAAATAATGGTACCATTACAGATTTAGACGGACAATTCTCTTTGATTGTAGAACCAGATGCTATTTTAGTTATCAGTTACATTGGATACACAAGTCAGGAAGTAGTGGCTAACAACAAGCCAATTAAAATATTACTGGAAGAAGATAGCAATGTACTTAATGAAGTTGTAGTAACAGCATTGGGTATTAAACGCGAACGTAAAGCTCTGGGATATGGAATTGATGAGGTTAAAGGTGACGCATTGACTAAAGCAAAAGAAACCAACGTCATTAATTCGATGGCAGGCCGTGTTCCAGGTCTTGTTGTGAGTCAGACTGCAAGCGGACCATCAGGATCTACTCGCGTAATTCTTCGTGGCAGTACTGAAATGACCGGGAATAATCAACCATTATATATAATTGACGGTGTACCATTGGAAAACACAAATTATGGTGGTGCAGGTACAGCTGGTGGTTTTGATTTAGGCGATGGTATTTCAAGTATCAATCCCGATGATATAGAAAGTATGACGGTTTTAAAAGGACCAGCCGCTTCAGCACTTTACGGCAGTCGTGCCAGTCATGGTGTAATTTTGATTACCACTCGCAGAGCTTCTGCAGACGAAAAGTTCAGTGTAGAGTATAATGGAACTTTTACGTTGGATACGCAATTATCTAAATGGAATAATATTCAACAGACTTATGGGATGGGTAGTAATGGTACTTATAGCATCGATGCAGTATCAAATACAAATAAGAGCTGGGGTGCAAAGGCTGATGGTACCAACAGTCTTACTTATTTTGACGGATCATCACATCCTTATTTAATTGTACCTAATAATACTTCTGATTTCTTCCGTACAGGCTTTACTGCGACTAATTCAGCAATCATTAGCTCAAATACAGGAAATACTGGTGTGCGCTTCACTTTTACTGATATGCGTAACAAAGATATCGTTCCTAATGCTAATATGAACCGTGATATGTTCAATCTGTTTACCAATACAACATTGGCAAAAGTTAATCTGAACTTTGGTGTGAATTATACACATGAAGATGTAAAAAACAGACCTGCATTGGGTGATAGTAAATCGAATATTGGAAAAAATCTGATGACGCTTGCTACGACATATAATCAATCATGGTTACAGAATTATCAGAATGAAAATGGCGAATATTCCAACTGGAATGGTATGGATCCATATAATGTAAATCCTTATTGGGATATTTATAAAAACTCAAATCAATCAAGGAAAGATCAATTCCGTTTTAATGGTAAAGCAACATGGACTATCGACAATCATTTTAAGATTCAGGGAACCGTAGGAACAGAATTCAACTGGTTTACTTTCGAAGATTATAAAGCACCCACCACTCCTGGATATGAAGCAGGCTATTTGCAGAACAGTAACTTTAACAACAGAATGTATAATTTTGAATTACTGGCCTTCTATAATAATAAATGGGGAGATTTCGATTTCAATGCTACTTTAGGCGGTAATGTTTACAGAGTGGATAATCAAACATCTATTGTAACTGCACAGGATATGAAGATTAAAGATGTTGTGGCTCTGATGAGTTTTAACGAAATAAGTATGCAGGAACAAACATATCGCAAACAGATTAATTCTATATATGCATCTGTTAATACTGGCTGGAAACACTTGATATATATTGACGCGACTCTTCGAGGTGATCAGTCTTCTACACTGCCTACAAATAATAATCTTTATATCTATCCTTCTTTTTCTGGTAGCTTTGTTTTCTCGGAACTCTTAAAACAGAATAGCTTTTTACCATATGGCAAATTGCGTACATCATGGGCACAGGTAGGTAGTGACACTGATCCATATCAGCTGGGCTTGGTTTATACAAGATCCAAATTTGCTTATTCAGGATATACTATTGGTTATATAGATAATACCACAATTCCGAATAAATCATTGAAACCTACCAGAACCAACTCTTTTGAAGCTGGATTGGAATTGCAATTCCTAAAGGGAAGAATTGGATTAGATGTTACTTATTATACTCAGTTAAGTAAAAATCAGATTATGAGTATGGCAAGTTCCTGGACATCAGGATATACAAGAAGATTGATAAATGCTGGTGAAATAGAAAATAAGGGTATCGAGATAGCTTTCAATACTCGTCCTGTACAAACCCGTGATTTTTCCTGGGACTTAAACCTGAATTTCTCTAAGAATTCAAATAAAGTCAAGAAACTAGTTGATGATATGGATTTATTTGAGTTAGAGAAAGCATCATGGCTTGATGTGCAGGTTACTGCTATGGTAGGTGAAAACTATGGTTCTATTGTTGGTCCCGATTTTAAACGAAATGAACAGGGACAGATTATTATAAATTCTTCTACAGGTTTGCCTGAATATGATAAATCCAATCACATTTTAGGAAATGCTTCCTGGGACTGGACTGGAGGTTTGACTACAACATTTAGCTATAAAAACCTGTCAGTTAGCGCAGTATTTGATGTAAAGGTTGGTGCTGACCTGTATTCTATGTCTGCCCGTGCCGCATACGAGTCTGGTAAAAACATAGAGACATTAAAAGGGCGCGAAGAATGGTATCTGTCTGAAGAACAACGTATGGCAGCTGGTATTGCCAAGGGATCTCCTGAATGGAAACCTACAGGTGGATTTGTAGCACCCGGTGTAATTGATAATGGCGACGGAACATATCGTGAAAACAATATCTTTATCAACCCGGAAGAATATTGGTTAAGTGTATGTCGTAATGCACCTTCTATGTTTATTTATGATAATTCTTATGTGAAATGTCGTGAGCTAATAGTGAATTATCGTATTCCTCAGGCATGGCTGAAGAATAAATTAAAAGACTTATCTTTTTCTTTCGTTGCGCGAAATCCTTTTATTGTATGGAAGAATGTTCCGAATATCGATCCTGATTCAAACTATAACAATACCACGGGTATGGGAATGGAATACGGATCTTTGCCTTCGCGTAAAAGTTATGGATTTAATGTCAATGTGAAATTCTAAATAAATTCTATCCTTTATTTATAAAAACGAATAAACAATGAGATACTATAAATTATATTTTACAATAACGCTTCTGATATCTTCATTTATTTTTATCAGTTGTAGTGATGATTATATGGAATCTATTAATACAGATTCTTCTAAAGCTGAAACAATTGATCCTAATGCTCAGTTAACAACTGCAGAACTACAGACTTATGGCGATTTGGACATGGTTCAGATTTATCGCTCTTATCTTTACGCATTTACCCAACAACTGATGGGATGCTGGAATACGACAAATTATGGTGGTCGTCATACAATAGATAATAATGAGATGAGTCGTATATGGACCACATTTTATTCAGTTGCCATAAAAAATCTTGTTGATGCGGAATATCGAACAACAAACGATCCAGATAAAGTAAATATAAACTCTGCTATTACGATTTATAAAATTTATCTGATGTCTGTGATAACTGATATTTATGGTGATGTTCCTTATAGTGAAGCTGGAAAAGGTTATATAGATGGAATCACTACTCCCCGGTATGATACACAGGAAAGCATTTACAATAGTTTTTTTACAGAGCTTAAATCAGCAGCGATGCAGATGGATGCTTCTAAAGATAAAATTACAGGCGATGTTATATTTAAAGGTGATATAACTAAGTGGATAAAATTTGCAAACTCTTTGAGATTGCGTTTTGCGATGCGTATTTCAGATGTTGCTCCGGAAAAAGCACAAATAGAATTTGAAGATGCGCTGGCTGCAGCAGGAGGTATCCTTGATAATTATACTGATGATGCATTGATTGCATATATTGATAAAGCATTCAGTTTCGGTCAGGAAGCTTATTCAGACTATCGTGGCAATTCAATGTCACAAATGCTGTTCGGCAATGACCCGGCCAATAATCCCAGTTATATATGCTCGACATTCTTTAATGAATTAAATACAACCGGAGATCCCCGTACATTCAGAATAACTCGTTTCTATTATGATGAATTAATGAGCCTGACCAGCCCGGATAATCGTATCGATCTTACTGATGAGATGATTGCGAATGATATAGCTTTCCAGCCACGAGATCCGGGTGCTTACTCATGGGAGCCCTGGCCTGCCGGATATGACAGTGATATTTTGAGAGCAATGAGTGAAACTAATCCATCGATTAATTATAGTTTATCTCGTGAAACAGAACCTAAACTGGCAAATAATTTTCTTAAAGGAAAAAACCCTGGCGTTGTTATGACATCGGCTGAAGTAAAATTCTTATTAGCTGAGGCTAAATTAAAAGGATGGAATATTGCCGGAGAAGATTCTGACTGGTATAAATCCGGAGTACGGGAAGCCATGGATGTTCTGGTAAACAATTATGATTGTGATAATATCTCTGAAGATGAATTTGA
>CAMTOS010000082.1 GCA_947074195.1 uncultured Bacteroides sp. | reverse complement strand
GATACTGCTTATGAAATAGCCACTGCCATGCATGCCAAAGAGCTGATCAGTGATAACTATGAATACCGCGCCCTTGTTTATGCAGCCCTGAACAACTATAAAGAAGCGTATCATTACCAGAATCTTCTGATCGATTTAAAGAATGAACTTCAAAGCAGTCATAAACTCCGTAATATTGAGCAGGAAATATCGAACTCCAGGTATATCAAGCAAAAGCGAAAAGCCGAGAATGAAGCGCAGACTTACAAAATCGAACTGCTGAAAAGAAATCTCTTTATCATTATCGTGGCTACCCTTCTGATAACGGTTGTTGTCTTCTTTATCTGGCTTTGGTACAAACGCAAAAAGAATATCGAACTAATGACGGCGCGCCATGAGCTGGAGCAGACAGAATATAAACTTGCCGAGATGAAGATGAAACAGCAGGAGAATGAACTTCGTACCGTAAACGATGCCCTCGATAATAGTCGCCAGGAGGCATCAAGCTTTGCCGTATTTCTGCATAGCCGCAATGAATTGCTCGATAAAATTCGCGAAATGATTAAGAAAGGATACCGCATGGATCAGCAGGAAATAGTGGTACATCTGAAAAAGATCAATGCGTTTATCTCGCAATATCAATCGGGTGATAAAAGCAACAGTGCGCTGCTGATAAACATCGAAGAGAAGAATAATGAGTTCATTAAACGCCTCACGGAACGCCACCCCGACTTAACGAATGGCGAAAAGAATCTGGCTGTGCTTTTGCGTGTGAATCTGGCCACCAAAGAGATTGCTATGCTTACCGGGACCACACCGAAAACTATAAATATGAATCGCTACAGATTGCGAAAATCATTAAATCTGGCCACTGAAGAGGATCTTACAGACTATCTTCAGAATATTTAAACCACAAGTATTTAATATTCATTTTATAGATATATATAAACATATTATAACACTGATATTCAGGTATATAAAAATATCAATGTAGATATAATACATACTCACAATTCCGCTTTGTAGACCTTTTGTAGACACCATTTATTCTTCTTTTTTTAGTCATGGGTTTAGTTTTGCGAACAGCGATAAGCAAAACACTTTATAAACCTCAAATAATGCTATGATGACTAAAAACACTAATTTATCAACAACACGAATCATTCAGCTGATTCTGTTTGTTGTATTTACAGCTCCCCTAAGTACATGGGCACAAAACATCGGACTCAATGGTTCGGTAGTCGATATTTCGGGCGATCCGATTATCGGTGCAAGTGTACTTCAAAAAGGTACCACAAACGGCTCTATTACCGATTTCGATGGTAATTTCTCACTCTCAGTTCCGGCCAATGCCAATATCATTATCTCTTATATTGGCTATGAGACACAAACTGTTCCGGTAAATGGCAGAAGCCAGATGAAAATCACCCTCAGAGAAGACAATGAAATGCTCGATGAGGTAGTGGTTATCGGCTATGGCACCATGAAGAAAAGCGATATGACAGGTGCTATCTCTTCTGTAGACGTAGACGACCTTTCGAAACGCAGTACGACCAATCCTGCCGAAGCACTTCAGGGCAAGATTGCCGGTGTAAACATCATGAAATCGGGCGGAAATGCCGGCGCAGGCGTTCAGGTTAAGATTCGTGGTGTAAAGACATTCGGCGACAATGAACCTCTTTACATTATCGATGGCTTTCCGGGCGATATCGAAAGCGTAAATCCTCAGGATATCGAAGCAATGGAAGTACTGAAAGATGGTGCAGCAGCAGCTATCTATGGTTCAGTAGCGGCCAATGGTGTTATCCTTATCACCACTAAGAATGGTAAGAAAGGCGATACAAAGATCGATTTCAGTACTTATGTTAGCATGACCAATGTGGCGAAAAAGCTCGATTTGCTGAATTCTGAAGAATATAAGTATATGCATCAACAGATGTATAATAACTGGAACGGTCATGTTGAAAACCACAAAGCACAGTACGACCCAAGGAACAATGGTGCATGGCAAAACAAACTGGTAAGTCTGCCAAACTATGTAACCAACAATACGGGTGTAGATACCGACTGGCAGGATGCTATGTTGCGTACCGGTGTGGCACAGAACTATATGTTTAGTGTACGTGGTGGTGGCGAAACTGCTCAGTATTCAGTTTCTTTTAACCATGCCGATGAGAAAGGTATCTTCCTTGGCAACGATTTCCGTCAGGATAATGCCCGCATCAAAGTACGTGCAACAAAATATATCTTCGATATCGATGCGTCACTTGCATTTCGCTATACAGATAGCAAACAGCCAGAATATCAGTTAAAAGAGATGTATATGATCTCTCCGCTGGTTCCTATCTATAATGCGAATGAAGAATACGGCTTTGGTCTGACCAACTTCGATGGTCTGCCCAATAACCGCAATGTAATGGCCGACCAGTATTACGAAAAATCTACCAACAAACGTTACAACACAACAGGAAATATTGCTTTGACAATGAACTTCACAAAATGGCTGAGCTTTAAAACGAACTACTCTTACCGTGGCAATCATACTCGCCAAACCTACCATACTCCTCCTTACATTGCCGATGAAAAGGCAAAAAGAGACTATACTTACCACAGCGAAACTACCGCTTACTGGGAAGAGCAAGTATGGGATAATATTCTGAATTTCAACAAGACATTTGGTGCCAACAGTCTTAATGCCATGGTTGGTAACTCACTGACTTCGCGTAAATACACCTGGAACTCAATTGGTGTTGAAGGTAAGACAACGGTATATAAAGTAGAAGAAGGCAATCTTGTTATCAGCGAATTGCCGGGCGGTTTCCTTGATCCAAGTTTCTCTACTATCGGTGCAGGTACCGGCGGTACTTTCGATGGCGATGGTAGTAAATGGAAATACAACCGTGCCTCTTTCTTTGGTCGTATCAACTATAGTTATGATAACCGTTATCTGTTACAGGCCACTGTTCGTTACGACGGTTCATCGAAGTTCGGTTCAGACAACCGCTGGGGATGCTTCCCTTCTGTAGCTCTGGGCTGGAGAATCAGTGAAGAGTCTTTCTATCCTAAAAACGCATTGGTAAGCAATCTTAAATTACGTGCCAGCTGGGGTCGCCTTGGTAATGAAAATGCCCTTGGCTATTACGATTTCCTTGCATTGATCAGCACCTATAACACCATGTATCAGGGTTATGTAAAAGGAAATGGTGAGAATGCATGGGCAGGTAGTATTGCACGCGGACTTGAAAACCGTTCTTTGAAATGGGAAACAACAGATACGAAGAATATCGGTGTAGATTTTGGTATGTTCGATAACCGCCTGAATGGTGCATTCAACTACTATTATAACCAGACAGAAGATTTGCTGATTACGAAAGCATTGCCACCATCAGCAGGTTTGAACAATCCTATTCTGAATGTTGGTAAAATCCGCAACAAAGGTTTCGAGCTTGAACTGGCCTGGAGAGACACGAAAGGCGATTTCGAATATAATGCAGGCATGAACCTTACCACTACAAAAAATAAAGTAGTAGCTCTTGCCGATGATGACCAGATTCTATACGGCGAAGGTCTGAAATACGGTACTGAACACTTCCCTACTCAAACGCGCGTTGGCAAACCTATCGGTGCATTCTATCTGTACAAAACCAACGGAATTTTCCAGAGTAATGAAGAGGCACGTAACTACAAGAATGCCAGTGGCGAAGAGTATCAGCCTTATGCCGATGCAGGTGATATCCGCTTTGTTGATGTAAATGGTGATGGTGTAATCGATGATGCAGATAAAGAGTATTGCGGCTCGGGTATCCCTAAATTAGAAGTCAACCTGAACTTCTCGGCCAACTACAAAGGCTTTGATTTAAGTGTGGTAATTGGCAGTGCATGGGGCTACAAAATCTACAACGGTAACAAGTATTTCTACGAAGGTATGAACTCGGGTTCTAACTTCCTGAAATCATCGCTGACTGCCTGGACACCCGACAATGTGAATACCAATGTGCCAAGAGCAATCTACAACGACCCTAACGGCAACATGAAAGAATCGGACCGCTTCCTTGAAAAAGGCGATTTCGTACGTCTGCGCCAGCTTCAGTTGGGCTATAGCCTTCCGAAAAGCCTGCTTAAGAAAGCATTTATCGAAAGACTTCGTTTCTATGTAAGCGGCGAAAACCTCTTCACCATTACAGGTTACGACGGTATCGACCCTGAATTCTCGAGAGCAAGCGTATTGAACACCGGTATCGACAAACTGATCTATCCGTTTACACGCTCTTATACTATTGGTGCTCAACTTTCATTCTAAACCATTAAAAAGTCCATATCATGAAAAAATATATTTATACGGCTGGTTTACTATTCAGCATGTTCTGTACAACTTCCTGCGAAGATTATCTCACCGTAGAATCGCCCGACCAACTGACCTCAGGCAGTTTCTGGAGAAACGAAAGCGATGCCCAGGCCGGTATAGCAGCAGCCTATTCTCAATTAGAATATTACATAAATACCTGGGACTTTGCCGAAATAAAATGGCCTGTAGAAGCTTACCGGGAAGATATTATCGAAATGGGTAACGATGCCCGCAACTATCCCAACTGGGTAGAATTGTATAACTATACCTATACAAACGGTAATTCGCAAATCAGTAGTTACTGGGCAAACAATTACAGAGGAGCCAGTTTCTCCAATCAGGCAATAGAGAAAGTGTCACAAATTCCAGATGAGAATATCGACTCTAACATAAAGGCACAGATCGTAAACGAAGGTTATTTCCTGCGCGCTTATTATCATTTAAAACTGATACTGAACTGGAAAGAAATCATTATCCGCGATAAATACATCACCAATCAGGCCGACCTGAGTAAAGGATTATCGAGCCGCCCCGAAGCATGGGATTTTATTACGGAAGACTTGAAAAGAGCCACTGCTCTACCCGCATCGTATGATGCCGATAATGTAGGGCGCGCCACCAGCGGAGCAGCCTACGCTTATCTTGGCTTCATATATCTTACCCGTGCTTACGAAGAGCCGGCCAACAAAACCGAATATCTTCGCCTGGCTATCGAAGCTTTGAATAAAGTGCAGGGGTATGAGTTAGAAAAGAAATTCTCGAGCATGTTCGATGCCAGCAACAAAAACAGCAAAGAATCGGTATTCGAACTGCAGACCTCAATGAATACTGCCAACGGCGCGAACTACCGCACACAGCTTCACCGCTGGATTGGCGTACAGGAGCTTTGGGGTTGGGATGAAATCCTGCCCAGCACAGCTTTAATGAATGCTTACATGAAAGAGGGTGAAGTTGCCACTACAGGTCGCTACGACTCGCGATTGTATGAATCGGTATTCTTCCAGTGCGACTATTTCAACGATGGCACAGGACGCGTATATGGCTTTAATTACAACGATTGGTTTGGCAATAAAGATGAAAACGGCAACTGGGTGCCTTACAACCGTCCGGCTTTCCGCAAATTTATGCCAACCGATTATGAATCACTTTCGAATAATCGCTGCGCAATTAACATCCCGCTGATGCGATATGGTAATGTACTATTAATGAAAGCTGAAGCTTATAATGAGCAGGGACAAACCAGTCAGGCCATTCAGTTAATTAATGAAATCAGAGCGGTACACGGCGATATGCCACCAATGACAGGATCATCACAGGAAGAAGTTCGTCAGCAAATAGAGCATGAACGAATGATTGAATTCCCTCTGGAAAACTGGAGATGGTATGATCTTCGTCGTTGGGGCAAATTAAAATCGACGCTCGAAGAAGTGGGCAGAACATTCAACGAAGACAGAAACTCGTTCTATCCTGTTCCGCTGACAGAAATCAATACAAACGATCAGCTTAATTAAACTGCAAAATAAGAATCTTTATCATTAACTATTAAAACAGAGGTATTATGTTTATCATTATCGGAATCATGCTCACAGGAATATTGCTGGGATATTTATCCCGCAAGAAAAGACTCCATTTTATCCATAAATGCATCACTGTGCTGGTGTGGGTCTTATTATTCCTGCTGGGCATCGATGTCGGAGGAAATCAAACCATTATTAACGGACTTCACACCATCGGGGTAGATGCACTGGTCATTACCTCGGCAGCCGTACTCGGCAGTGTGATCATGGCCGGCGGATTATGGTATTATATCGATAAAAAGAAAAAGGAGGCCAAAGCATGAAAGGCAGTCTTATCATTGTCGGCTTTTTTATTCTGGGCGCCATTTTCGGAGTTTACGATATTATTCCTTTCAACTTCGCAGACAGCAACTTAAGTTACTATGCCCTTTGCGCACTGATGTTTTGCGTGGGCATCAGTGTAGGAAATGACCCTGAAGTACTAAAAAGCTTCCGGTCACTTAGTCCGCAACTTCTGTTGCTGCCGGTAATGACCATTGTCGGAACACTACTTGGATGTGCCATTATCAGCATGTTTCTTTCGCACCGGTCACTGACCGATTGTCTGGCGGTGGGTTCCGGGTTCGGTTACTACTCCCTGTCGAGTATATTCATTTCCGAATATAAAGGCGCCGAAATGGGAACCATCGCTCTGATGTCAAACATCACCCGTGAGATCATCACCTTATTGTGCGCCCCCTTTCTGGTACGCTTTTTCGGACGACTTGCGCCGATCTCTGCCGGAGGAGCCACAACCATGGACACCACATTGCCTATCATTGCCCGCACCAGCGGACAAAGCTTTGTAGTGGTATCGATATTTCACGGTTTTATGGTCGATTTCAGTGTTCCGTTTTTAGTTACTCTGTTTTGTTCTATTTAAAACTACATTATGAAAAATTCTCTTTATATATCTATTATTTCTGTTTACTTGTGTGTTTCCGCCGGGGCTGAAAATATGCCCTGGCAAAACCCGCAGGTCAACCAGATTAACCGCGAACCGGCACATGCACATTTTATACCGTTTAAAAACGAAACGGCTGCAATTAAGCAACAACAACTGGCTGCCAGTGAACGCTTTGCCGTAAATGAAAAAACAGAGCGCCGCAAGTCATTGAACGGTACGTGGAAATTCCGTTTTTCGAAGAACAATGATGAATGTCCCTCCGATTTTCATCAGTCAAATTATAGCACAAAAGGCTGGAGTAACATCACTGTTCCCGGTAGTTGGGAGTTGCAGGGATTCGACGCCCCCATTTATACCGATGTGGCCTATACATTCCCCGTAAATCCACCCTATGTGCCATCAGACTACAATCCGGTAGGCGCCTATATTCATGAATTTACGGTACCGGCCGACTGGAATGGCATGGATGTCTTTCTGAATTTCGAAGGAGTAGAATCGGCATTTTACTGCTGGGTAAACGGTGAGTTTGCCGGTTATAGCGAAGACAGCCGTCTTCCGGCACATTTCAATGTATCGAAACTCCTGAAAAAAGGAAAAAACAAACTGGCACTAAAGGTTTTCCGCTATAGCGATGGTTCGTATCTCGAAGATCAGGACTATTGGAAATACAGCGGCATACAGCGCGATGTTTATCTCTTTGCACGCCCCTCTTACAGAGTAAAAGATTTCCGCCTGGCAGCAGGATTGTGCAATAATTATCAGGACGGTGATTTCGATCTCGATATATTCCTGGCACAACCACAAAAAGATGGTCTGGTTGATGTAAAGGTTCTGAATCAGAATGAACTTCTTTACAGCACACAGAAAAAAATTGCTCATACTAACGATACACTGCTGACGTGCCGCGAAGTATTCCCCGCCATTCAATCGTGGAATGCAGAGACACCCAACCTTTATCAGTTGGTTGTAAGCACATACGACAAAGATGGTCAGCCGCTGGAATCATTTGTGCAACCTTTCGGTTTCCGCTCGGTAGAAATGAAAAATGGCATGAAGCTGATCAATGGCGTGCCCGTATTGTTTAAAGGCGTAAACCGCCACGAGCACGATCAGCACACCGGCCGTACACTTACCATAGAAAGCATGCTGCAGGATATCGAATTGATGAAGCAGTTTAACATCAATGCCGTACGCGCTTCGCATTACCCCAACTACTCGGAGTGGTATGCCCTTTGCAATGAATACGGACTATATGTTATCGACGAAGCCAATATCGAAAGTCATGGTATGTCGCACCATGAAGATAAAACACTGGCCAACTATCCGGAATGGGAACTTCCATTTATGGAACGCATGAGCCGCATGGTGAAACGCGATCGCAACATAACCGCCATAGTAGGCTGGAGCATGGGCAACGAATCGGGTTATGGCAAGCATTTTGAAACAATATACGACTGGACCAAGGAGTTCGACCCTACCCGCCCCGTGCAATATGAAGGTGGTGGTTACAATGCCAAATCGGATATCTTTTGTCCGATGTACGCCCGCATATGGGCACTACAGCGCCATGCAAATCAGCGCGATGCACGTCCTATGATTCTTTGCGAATATGCACATGCTATGGGCAATAGTGTGGGTAATCTGCAAGACTACTGGAATCTGATTTATAAATACGATCAGCTTCAGGGAGGCTATATCTGGGACTGGGTAGATCAGACCTTCAGCATTAAAGATGAAAACAATAACCGCATCTGGGCTTATGGCGAAGATATGGGTTTTGTAGGCGTGCCTAACGACTCGAACTTCTGCGCCAACGGACTCGTTGCTGCAGACCGTTCACTTCATCCGCACATCTGGGAGGTTAAGAAAGTCTATCAGTACGTACACTTCAAACCCGTAGCCTTTACCGGCAATCAGATTGAAGTAACCAACTGGCACGATTTCACCAGTGTTGCCCCTTACGAACTACACTGGGCAGTTGAGTCAAACGGAAAAACCATTCAGCAGGGAGTTACCAGCTTCCCGGTTATCATGCCAAGACAGTCGGCCATCATCGATTTACCGATAGCTGCGCTGCCGCTCGATGCCAATGAATACTTCCTGAAACTCCAGGCAAAAACACGCTATGCACAACCCATGATACCGGAGAATCATGTAGTAGCCATGGAACAATGGATGCTGCCTAAACAAATGCTTAAAACTGCACTTGCGCCGGTAAACGGAGTACTTACCGAAACGGTTTCGGACAACAACATTCAGATTGCCGGAACAGATTTCTCGGTTACTTTCTCGAAAGATAACGGCGAAATGACAAGTCTGATTTATAACAATCAGAACCTGATAAAAGAAGGCTTGCAGCCCAACTTCTGGCGTGCACTGACCGATAATGATGTAGCCAACGGACACCTGTACCGCTGTGCCACATGGAAAAATGCAGGCAAAAACGCCACTTTACAATCGGTTACATCCGATCTTTGCAGTAGCCAGCAGCTTCACCAAATCATCAGCACCTACCGCCTGGAAGAACAGGAAGCCGATTTGCAGGTGACCTACTCCATCCGCCCCAACGGTGCCATCAATGTATGTATGAATATTGTACCCGGAAATAAACAACTGCCCGAAATGCCACGGCTCGGAATGCGCATGATACTACCCGAAGAGTACGAAATGATGACCTGGCTCGGAAGAGGCCCGCACGAAAACTATGCCGACCGCAAAACAAGTGCAGCAGTGGGACTCTACACATCGACCGTATGGGACCGGTATCATCACTATGTTCGCCCGCAGGAAACCGGCAATAAAACAGATGTGCGCTGGGTGGCACTCAGAAATAAGACAGGCGACGGTATATTAATTTCGGGTTCAAATCCGTTAAATGTAAGTGCATGGAACTTCATGATGGAAGACATCGACTATGTACCTTTCAACGTACAAAGAAAGCATGGCGGTAGCATTGAGAAGAAAGACATGGTGTGGCTCAACATCGACCATAAACTAATGGGTGTTGGCGGCGATACCACGTGGGGAGCACAAGTACATCCGCAATACACCATCACTCCGCAGGAATGGACTTACGATTTCACAATACAGCCATTGCATGGAAATGAAGATCCGGTGAAACAACTTGAACAACGCTGGTTTGACTAATAAAACAAGATATACTATGAAAAAGAGAGAAAAACTGTTCACCCTCTTTATCGCTCTTACTTTGCTTGCGGGAACCACCTCCTGCAAGCAAAAAGAGGAGCAGAGAAAAGACAAGAGATATGAATTTAGCAATATCGTAAATATTGATTATACCCCTAATGAAGAAACACGCTGCACCGGATGGTTTACCGATGCCGGCTCGTGGATGGGCTTTACCATACCCCAAAAAGACAAATGGGTCAATGGCTTCTGCGGCCCCTTCAGTCTGGACATGAACCGAAGACAATGGATGGCGAAAGCTGCCGTAGTTGCCGGTTATGCCAACTATCCCGACCTAACGTTTGTGCCCGACTCCACCTCTTACTATCCCGGAGAACTCTGCCTCACTTCCACCTCAGACCGTGGAACGATTTCGCAGCAGTTAAACTTTGTATCTTCCACTACAGCCCTGCTCAGCATAGAAAGCAGTAGTAGTCAGGTGTTAAGTTTCACTGCCGATAAATGGGGAAAAGACATCCGCATTCTGACTGATCATAACACCGTAATCGCCAATCACCCCAGCGGCGAAGCAATTATCCTGACTTTTGCACCGGATATAAATGTTACTTCAGAAAACAACAATTACCGGGCAGTCAGTACATCGGCAGAAAAAAGCACAAAGATTGCCATCTCGTTTGCCACATCAGCACAAGAGCTTCTGGCCATTCGCCATAATGCTATAGCTATACTTAATAATTCAGCAGAGCTATTGCAGGAAAACAGTGACCGCTGGAATGGCTATTTCGATAAAGTACTGCGCGATGATATGAAGCCCGAATACGACCGTATTGCCGCAAAATCGGTAGTGACGCTGATATCCAACTGGCGCACCCATCGTGGCGGATTACTACACGACGGCATTGTACCCAGTCATGCTGTGGGCTATTTCGTTGGCTTCTGGGCATGGGACAGTTGGAGATTCTCGGCAGCACTCGCTAAATTCGAGCCCGAACTTGCCAAAAACAACATCCGCGCCATGTTCGATTATCAGCAACCCGACGGAATGGTCATTGACTGCATCTATACCGACCCCGCCGAAAATAATGCGCGCGACAGCAAACCACCCCTCATCTGCTGGGCAGTAGACGAGATCTTTACGCACAACAACGACACCGCGTTCGTCAGAGAGATGTACCCCCAACTCTTATCCTATTATAACTGGTGGTACAATAAAAGAGACCACAACCGCAACGGCATCTGCGAATTCGGTTCGACCGATGGAACAGTAGAGGCAGCTGCCTGGGAAAGTGGCATGGACAATGCCATCCGTTTCGATAATGCCCGTATGCTGAAAAACGACGGACATACCGATGCCTGGAGTTTCGATCAGGAAAGCGTAGATCTAAATGCCTATCTGGCTCTGGAAAACAAATTGCTCAGAAAGTTTGCTGCCATTATCGGCACAGAGTTCGATGCACCCGATTATTCAGATCAGGTAGCCGATTACTTCTTCGATACCGATAATAACTTCTTTTTCGACCGCCGTTTGTCCGATGGCACATTCGTCACCGATTTTGGTTGCGAAGCCTATACCCCATTGTGGACCGGCGTAGCCAAACCTGAACAGGTAGAACTCATGATGCCCACCTTGCTGGACAGCACCAAATTCTCGACCTACATTCCGTTCCCCACGGTAGCGGCAGATAACCCCAAATACAACCCGAAAGGATACTGGCGCGGCCCGATATGGCTCGATCAGACCTATTTCGCCATAAAAGGATTGCGCAATTACGGTTACAACGAACTGGCCGACAACTATACCGTGCAGGTATTCGATCGTTTGAAAGGACTGAAAGAAGATGCCCCCATACACGAGAATTACGGCACGCACACCGGAGAGTTGCTTAAAGCACCGCATTTCAGCTGGAGCTCATCACATCTGCTCATGATGTACGATGAATTAGGAAAAGCCATCAGCACAAACTAAATAATGTATTCTTCTCAGAGAAAAACTCCGTGATTTTTGCCCTTAAAGCAAATTCACGGAGTTTTTTAATATATATAGTCAGTCCAGATTTCAATCACCAACAAGCTCAGTCAGCCTGATACCCCATTCAGGTGTTTTACCACCCAACATGAAATACGTTTCCTTGAATCCCACCTTCATCATGAAATACTTATGTCCCATCTTCATGATGCCGGTTTTGCCACCATAAATCAAATCAGAATGAATATAGAAAGCCTTATGATCGCCCATATCGCCAAAGCACATCACCACAGGCGCAAACTTCATCTCCTTTTCTTCCGGATTCAGCTTGCCCATATCTTTCGCAATCTGCTGCGCCACGATACGTGCCTCCATATCGCCGATACCGCCAAGTTTCGGAGCCGTCAGCGCCGCACAATCGCCCACCGCAAAGATTTCAGGATGATCCTGATTTCTCATATACAAATCGGTAATGATAAAGCCCTCTTCATCCACAATCGGCAATTTCTTAATGAAATCGTGCGCCACCCAGTTGGGCAAAACAATCTTCAGTTCCGCTTCCAGAGACTTGCCATTGGTAAACTCAATGCCATCCTTCGTAATCTCTTTAATATCTTCCGTCTGATTCATATAGCTCATGCCCATGCCATCGACAGCAATCTTCAGAAATTCTTTCACCAGCGGAACACCCGCATCCTCGGCAATCCATTCGCCCTGCGTAAAGAGCGTAATATTTTTCGCCGAACCCCAGTTCTTTTCCTTCAGCAGCGAAGCCAGTCCCAGCGACAATTCCAGTGGAGGACCCTCGCATGCCGATGTCATGGTAGGAATCCATGCCGGACGCCCCTTCGTACCCATCTTAAAACGAGCCGTACCTATAGCAATCGGGCCTCCTTTATAGCCACCACTAAACAAATGGCGGCGAAGCTTATTGCCATAAAACGTATCAGATACCGTGTGGCCATATTCAGCAAAACCCGGAATAGCCGCATAATCGAGTTTACATCCCAGTGCAAACACAATATAGTCATACTGCACCTTTTCTGTGGCAGCCCCCGGTCTTTCGGTCGGAACAATCGTGATACACTTCGATTCAATATCGACATCCTTCACTTCAGCCTGAAGAAAAACAGAGCCATCACCTTTCAGGAATTCATAGAACTGCATTTGCAGCTTTTCCTCCGGATCCTTATTTGCAAAGACCTCCATCTGAATGTTCGGAACAAACACCAGATAAGGCTTTCTGTCAATCACCGTAATATCCACACTATCACCCGCTTTTTCTCTGATGAACCGGGCGGCCGTCAACCCGCCAAAATTACACCCCAATACCACCACATGAGGTTTACCTGTCATACCATTTCCCTTGCTCATAATGTATTGAATTAGTTGATACATCTACAACACAAAAAATATTATATTGTTTATGGTGTAAAATCTACAATAAATAAAATGATTAAAACTTTCAGAAGTTCGAAAAGAAATATTATTTTCGCCACCTGTCAATCAATAAAAATCTAATAGACATGAACAATTTATTTAGCGTAAAAAACCAGGTTGTAGTCATTACAGGCGCCACAGGCGTTTTAGGAAAAGGAATTGCCATACATCTGGCAAAGGAAGGTGCCAAAGTGGTTATCCTCGGACGAAAAGAAGAAGAAGGAAATAAAATAGCAGATACCATTCATAAAGAAGGCGGAGAAGCCTGTTTTCTTAAAAGCGATGTACTGAACCGTGAATCGCTGGAAGAAAATATGAAAGTGATTCTCGAAAAATATGGCACCATCGATGTGCTGATCAACGCCGCCGGAGGCAATATGCCCGGAGCCACCATCTCACCCGATAAAACATTCCAGGACATTCAGATCGATGCCTTCAGAAGTGTAGTCGACCTGAACCTCATTGGCACCGTGCTCCCCACACAAGTATTCTCGAAAGTAATGATCGAAAAGAAAAAAGGAGTCATCCTGAACTTCAGCTCAGAATCATCGCTTCGCCCCCTTACCCGCGTTATGGGATACAGTGCAGCCAAATCGGCCATCAACAGTTTCACCCGCTCGCTGGCCACCGAAATGGCCATTAAGTTTGGTAAAGGCATCCGCGTAAACGCCATTGCTCCCGGTTTCTTCCTGACAGAGCAAAACCGCACCCTGCTGACCAATCCTGACGGTTCACTGACAGCCCGTGCAGAATCCATCATTGCCCATACCCCATTCGGCACATTCGGCGAACCCGAAGATCTGTATGGCACTGTGCAATACCTCATTAGCGATGCATCCAAATTCGTTACCGGCACAGTAGCCGTTGTAGACGGAGGCTTCGATGCTTTTGC
>CAMTOS010000081.1 GCA_947074195.1 uncultured Bacteroides sp. | reverse complement strand
GCATCTGACTGTTAATCAGAGGGTCCTTGGTTCAAGTCCAAGAGGAAGAGCAAAAGCTCAAATGTACATTCTTCCTTAGCTCAGTCGGTTAGAGCATCTGACTGTTAATCAGAGGGTCCTTGGTTCAAGTCCAAGAGGAAGAGCAAAAGAGAGTTCGTCATTGACGGACTCTTTTTTTTATGTCCTTATCTTCTGTCCGCCAGTGCCAGTGCCAGAATACTGACTTTCGCATCTTTTGCAGTCAGAATTGCCGAAGCGCAAGCCGCACAGGTTGCACCGGTCGTCAACACATCATCAATAAGTAAAATGTGTTTTCCGGCAAAAAGTTCAGTTTTTTCCATCATAAATACACCTTCCACGTTGTTCCAGCGCTCAAAAACCGATTTCCGGGTTTGCGTATCCGTGTGCTTTTTACGAATCAACCCTGCCGCTAAAACAGGCAATCCACTTACTTCCGCTATGCCACGTGCAATCATTTCACTCTGATTATAGCCACGCATACGATGTTTACGAGCATGAAGAGGTACCGGGACGATGCCATCTATTCCCGAAAAGAAGTCACCATTGATCAACTCTTCGGCCATCATATTCCCCATGGTGATACCGATATCATAGCGGCCGTGATATTTCAGCTTATTAAAGATATGACTAAAATCGCTTCCTTTCCGATAATAAAAGAAAGCCACTACCCGCTCCACATGCACTTTCCCCCAGAAAAGCTTTTCGGCCTGGTTGCCTGCAATGTGCTGCAAGCCTGTGCGGGGCAGATTCATGTTACAGCCTGTGCACAGACATTCACTGTGTTGCTGCAACGGTTTGCCGCATACCACACAGAATGACGGATAAAACAAGGCAATCAGTGCCTGCAGCCATCGCTTCAGAAACATTCTTATCAGGCGTTAGACGATTGTTCAGGCGCCATCCCAACCGGAAGCGCCTCAGCCACCAGGTCCAGGAAGAATTTATTCAGATGCCCATTACCGGCAATCACATGATGACCGCCAAAGAAATCATCCGCACCATAATAGTTGGTTACAGTACCACCAGCCTCCTGCACAATCAGCGCCGCTGCCGCATAATCCCAGGGTTGTACAAAAGCTTCGAGCCAGAGATCAAATCTTCCGGCAGCCACATAGCAGATAGCCGTTGCCGCCGAGCCATTCATTCGTATACCGGCCACATTGCCATAAAGTTTATCGAGCAGATGCAAAGCCGTATCATGGTAGGCATCCGAGTTGTAAGGAAGTTCGGTAACAATGAAAGCATTGGTCAGCTCTTTCACATCCGATACATGTATATGATTGCCGTCGAGCCACGCCCCGCCACCTTTCCAGGCATAGAAACATTCACTACGACATACTTCGTATACCACTCCTATCAGGAGCTCACCATTGCAACGCAAGGCGATACTAATGCAGTAAGGCGCATTATCATGTATATAATTGGTCGTACCATCCAAGGGATCAATCACCCAGTAACATGCTTCATCGTGGTAGGCTACCGATCCTTCTTCGGTCATAAACCCTGCACCGGGCAAAAGCGCCGAAAGCTCGTTTACCAGAATAGCTTCCGAAGCTTTATCGACATAAGAAACATAATCATGACTATTCTTTTCCTGTACACAGGAACGATTAAACTTCCGGCGTTCCTGACGCAGAAAATCACCACAACGGGCCGCAATGCCACATACCGTTTCAGTGGTTTGTTTGAGATCTATCATAAAAGCTAATTATTTCGTTTTGAGACGTTTTTATCAATATCTGATGCACAAATCTAATCAATTAACGCTTAGAGCAAGACTTTTGTTAAAAGAAAATCCCCAAAGCGAACAAATTTTCATCCGAATGAAATACGCTGTATTCACGAAAGAAAGGTTTTCCTGCCGATAGCTGACCGGCAAAACATATTTTTCATAATTTTGTTGTTTACCTTTAAAAACAACTCCATATGAAACATCCTTTAGCTCAGTTTATATATTGCCCCGAATGCGGATCAGATCAGTTTACCGAACACAGCGAAAAGTCTAAAAAATGCCAGTCGTGCGGCTTTGTCTACTTCTTTAATCCGTCAGCCGCTACCGTAGCCCTGATCTTCAATTCTAAAGGAGAACTACTGGTTTGTCGCCGTGCCAAAGATCCCGCTGCCGGCACACTCGATCTTCCCGGTGGATTTATCGATATGAACGAAAGCGCCGAAGAGGGAGTCATGCGCGAAGTATTGGAAGAGACCGGACTGATTGTGAACAGCACGCACTATCTTTTCTCACTCCCTAATGTCTATACCTATTCGGGCTTCGATGTGCACACACTCGATCTTTTTTTCCGTTGCCATGTAGAAGACACTTCGCAATTACTGGCCAATGACGATGCGCAGGAGACGTTTTTCATTCCTACAGACCAGATTGTGCTTACCGATTTCGGCCTGCATTCCATCCGTGTGGGATTAGCTAAGTTTCTGAAAGAAATATAATTATCACCCAGTTACAATTAACATCTATACAGATAATTATATATTTGCCGCAATACGAACATTTATTATGAAAAGAGCTGTTAAAAAAATAGTGTATGTTGCACTATGCTGTCTTCCGCTAAGCGGCACAGCACAAACCGGACAGAACATCAATTCACCGGCCTACCTTTATCAGGAAGGAAAACAACTTTATATGACCGATAATTTCGCGGCAGCCTCAGTGCTGTTCGAAAACTATCTCAAAGAGAATCCCGACGGACAAGACCGTGAAGAAGTGGAGTATATGCTTGTCATTTCGGCTTTCCGTCTGCGCGCTTACGACAACAACGCCCTGTTAGAGAAATTCGTCCGCGATAATCCCGATACACCAAATAAAGATATGATCTACACCTGTATGGCGATGAATGCTATAGAGAAAGATTATAAGGCAGAGCAATTTGCCAAAGTGGTAGCGACATTCGAGGAAGCCAATGCATCGGTAAAACGTCCGAATATCAACTTCGACTTGCTGGGTGCCAAAGACCGCAACTACCTGTTGTTTATGGTGGCCAATTCGTATCTGGAAACAGGCGATCTGCCCGTAGCTGCATCCTTGTTTACCACACTTGGCGAACTCAGCAAGAAGTATGTAGAAGATTGCGATTACTCAGTAGCCTATATCCGCTATGCACAGCAACGCTATCCCGAAGCACTCTCGGGTTTCCGCCCGCTGCTGGGTTCAAAGAAGTACGGACAGATTGTGCCTTTCTATATGGCCGATATCTATCTGGATCAGAAGAATTATACCGAAGCCGAAACGATAGCCAAGAACTATCTTGCCGCTTATCCCAATAATCCAAATGCCGGCGATATGTACCGCGTACTGGGTATGGTAAACTACAATCAGCGCAACTATAGCGCTGCCATCAGTAATTTCGAAAAGTACATCGCTTCAACCGCTACACCTGACCGCAATGCGCTGTACGATCTGGGTATCTCCTATTACATCACCGGAGTTTATTCTCAGGCAGCAAATACGCTTGCACAGGTGACTCAGCCTGCCGATGCCATGAGCCAGAACGCCTATCTGCACATGGGTATTGCTTATATCGAACTGGCCGACCGCAATAAAGCGCGTATGGCTTTTGAACAGGCGGCCGCTATGGATTTCAGCAAACAGATTCAGGAGCAGGCGGCATATAACTATGCCCTTTGTCTGCACGAAAGCGCTTACTCCGGTTTTGGCGAATCGGTAACAGCTTTCGAAAGATTCCTCAACGATTACCCTAACTCGGTTTATGCAGCCAAAGCCTCATCCTATCTGGTAGAGGTCTATTTCAATACCCGCAACTACGAAGTGGCGTTGCAGTCTATCGACCGCATCAAGCAGCCCGATACCCAAATCCTCACTGCAAAACAACGCATCCTTTTCCAGATGGGTACGCAGGCCTTTGCAGGTGGTGAGTTCGGACAAGCCATTCAGTATTTCGACCAGTCGATTGCACTTGGCGGCTACAATCCGCAAACCCGTGCCGATGCACTCTACTGGCGGGGTGAATCTTATTATCGTCTGAACAACCTGGCGCAGGCTACTTCGAATCTGAAGATGTATCTGCAACAAACCAACGATAAAAAGACCCGTATGTATGCACTGGCCAACTATACGCTGGGCTACATTGAGTTTCATCAGAAGAATTATACCGTGGCCCGCAATTACTTCCTGAATTATATCCAGTTGGCGCATCAGGAAGATGCCGATGTGACTGCCGATACCTATAATCGCCTGGCGGACTGCTACCTGAAGGAGCGTGACTTCAATGAGGCGAAGCACTACTACTCATTGGCCGAGCAGGGCAACAGCAATGCCGGCGCCTATGCGTTTTACCAGATGGCATTCCTTTCGGGTTTACAGAAAGACTACTCCGGCAAGATTACTTTGCTGAACCGCATGCTAGGCAAATACCCTGACTCGCCTTATACCGCCGAAGCGCTTTACGAAAAAGGACGTGCTTATGTACAAATGGGCAACAACGGTCAGGCCATTACATCTTATGATGAATTATTGCAGAAATACCCCGAAAGTCCGCTAAGCCGCAAAGCTGCTGCCGAAGTTGGCTTGCTCTACTATCAGAGCGGCAACTACGATAAAGCCATCGCGGCCTATCAGGAGGTGATTAAGAAATATCCGGGTAGTGAAGAAGCGCGTTTGGCTATGGCCGACCTGAAATCGATCTATGTCGATATGAATCGCGTGGATGAATATGCCAAACTTGCCGAGTCGATGCCGGGACACATTCGCATCGATGTCAGCGAGCAGGATTCTCTGAGCTATATCGCTGCCGAAAAGATTTATATGCGTGGTCGCATCGAAGAGGCGAAGAGCAGCTTCAACCGCTACCTCGAAGGCTATCCCGAAGGAGCGTTTATGCTAAATGCACATTACTACCTGTGCCTTATAGGTAAAGAGCAGAAAAACCCGGAACAGATTCTTATCCATTCGGGCAAATTACTGAACTATCCCGATAATCCTTATTCGGAAGAGGCGTTATGGATGCGTGCCGAAGTGCAGTACAACAACCGCGATTATGCCGGCGCACTGCAATCGTACACGATGCTGAAAGATAAATCGGCCACGGCAGAACGTCGCTTGCTGGCCAAGACCGGAATGTTACGTTCGGCACATTTATTAAAAAGCGATAATGAAACTATCGAAGCGGCTACTTTGTTATTACAGGAACCGAAGTTAACACCCGAGCTCAGCAACGAGGCGTATTACTATCGCTCAAAGGCGTATCAGACTAAGGGAATGTCGAAAGAGGCGATGGGCGACTGGCGCACACTGGCCAAAGATACCCGTAATGTGTATGGTGCCGAAGCCAGATATTTAGTGGCCAATCAGCTTTACCAGTGGGGACACTACGATTCAGCCGAGCAGGAATTGTTAGATTATATCGATCAGAGTACGCCGCATATTTACTGGCTGGCCCGCAGCTTCGTGCTGTTGTCAGATGTTTATGTGGCCAAAGGACAGAATGAGGATGCCCGCCAGTATTTACTGAGCCTGCAACAAAACTATCCGGCCAATGATGATATTCCGGTAATGATTCGCGGAAGATTAGAGAAGTTAAATCAATAAACCAGATAAATTATGAAACAACGTAATTCATTTTTAATCGCTTTAGGGGTGCTGTTGTCGACCGGGATGGTTCAGGCACAGGAGCAACGCAACGATAGTGTTGTGAACCGTATCATCGTTATTGAGAACGAGTATACGCCCGAGATTATGGATGCATCTAAAATAAATACATTGCCTGCGGCTCCGGCCCCTGCCGTGCAGCAACAGGCAGCAGAATATGCTATTACCACGACCTCTATCCTGGAGTATCCGGTCTTTATCGGTGAGTACATCTATGTGCCGGTAAGTCCTGAGAAAACGGCACCCGGACTGGTTCGTCTGGGGTATGGTAATTACAACAATCTCGATGCGCTGGCCAACTACCGCTTCCGCCTGTCGGAACGTGACCGTCTGGATGCTTTCTTCAGCATGAACGGGATGAAGGGTAAGCTGGATAATCTGTATGAACCGGGCGAGAAATGGAAAGCGCACTACTACCGCACCCGTGCTTCGCTGGACTATCGTCATCAGTTTAATAATGTGGAGTTTCAGACAGCCGGACAATTCGGACTGAGCAATTTCAATACATTGCCGATGCCTCCGTACAGCGATTTGTCGGACAACCAGAAATTTACTTCGGGTTCGGTAAAGATCGGTGCCCAGTCGACTACCAATCAGTTGCCGATGAACTTCATTACTTCGGGCGAGGTATTGATCTTTAAACGCAAGCATGAGTTTATGAGCGGAGAAAGTCGCGAAGGCATCTTCCGTCTGAAAGGCGATTTGTTTGCCCCGATAGATGCCAACGGACAATTGCGCAATCAGGTCATCGGTTTGCAGGTTGAGATGAACAATACGTTTAATCACTCCGATTATGTTGATCTGTTTCAGTTCGACCCAAACAATACCCGTGTAAATGTGGGCAATGATAACAGCACGCGCATCTATTTAAAAAACTTCACCACGGTCGATCTGACGCCTTACTATCAGATGGATAACGGAACATGGAAGATTCGTGCCGGAATGCATGTCGACCTGGCCTTCAACTTCGGTACGAAAATCAGAGTGTCGCCCGATGTGATGGCACAATACACCATCGCCAAAAACTATCTGGGTTATATCAAGGCTACAGGGGGCAGAGTGCTGAACGATTTCTATCGACTTGAAACTGTGAATCCTTATGCCATGATGACCGAACAGCCATTGAACACTTACGAACAGGTAAATGCAGCCATCGGTTTCAAAGGCAGTCCGGTAGACGGCTTGTGGTTCCATATCGCTGTAGGTTTCCAGGATCTGAAAGACGATCTTTATACCAGCATGATGACCACCGAAATGAACGATAAGTATTATCATTATTCAAAATTCGAGAATACCAATACGCAGAACACAACCGTAACCGGTGAGGCAAGTTATAGCTTCCTGAATGTTTTCAAAACCGGTTTAGGGGTGACTTACTACAGCTGGACAGCCGATAACGATCATGCACTTGGCTACAAACCCCAGTTAGAAGTGAACTGGAGCCTCGATGTGCGTCCGGTAGAACAATTGCTTATCGGTGCAGAGTTTACCCATGTAAAACGCTGCAAGCCTTTCGAAGAAGTGGCCCGCGTGAAAGCGGTGAATGCCCTTGGCGCCAAAGTAAGCTACAACTTGTTTGGCGGAGTATCGATCTATGCCCAGATCAACAACATTCTGAGCCGCAAATATGAATGGTACGAAGGATATGCCGCTGAAAGATTCAATTTCCTCGGCGGGTTGAGCATTAAATTCTAAACAACACTCCTATCAATAATCGAGAGCTCAGGCAACAAACCACACCGGTTTAAGCCTGAGCTTTTTTATTTCTAAGAAATTATAACAGGATGTAAAAGCATTGAATAAATGAACTAACACAAATATCATTTGTTACAATTTTTGCGTTAAATATGTCAGTTTTTTCAAGTAAGTTAAGGTAGAAAAAGTGTTTTTTTCTACATTTGTCGTCAAACAAACGTAAGATACAGGGATAATAAAGTAAAAGATGACAGTATTGTCCCGCGTCAATAATATATACAATATGCAAAAAAACCTTGTAATCGTTGAGTCACCCGCTAAAGCCAAAACTATTGAAAAGTTTCTGGGTAAGGACTTTAAGGTGCTTTCCAGCTACGGCCATATACGCGATTTGAAGAAAAAATCGTTCAGCATTGATGTTGCTGATGACTTCAAACCGACCTACGAAATCCCCGCTGACAAGAAAGATGTAGTAAAAGAGTTGAAGAAAGAGGCAGCCGGTTCGGAGATCGTATGGTTAGCTTCCGATGAGGACCGCGAGGGAGAAGCCATCGCGTGGCATCTTTATGAGGTTTTAGAGCTGAAACCTGAAAACACGAAACGCATCGTATTCCACGAAATCACGAAGAAAGCGATTATGAATGCCATCGAGCATCCGCGCACCATCGATATGAACCTGGTGAATGCCCAGCAGGCACGCCGTATTCTGGACCGTATTGTAGGTTTCGAACTATCGCCCGTATTGTGGAAGAAGGTAAAGCCAGCCTTGTCTGCCGGCCGTGTACAGTCGGTGGCTGTTCGTCTGATTGTGGAGCGTGAGCGCGAGATCAATCAGTTCAAAACCGAAGCCAGCTATCGTGTAACTGCCGTTTTCCTTGTCCCCGATAAGGATGGAAAGATGGTAGAGATGAAAGCCGAGCTTGCCCGTCGTCTGAAAGATAAAGCCGAAGCCGATGCCTTCCTCAGAAGCTGCATCGATGCCAGCTACACCATAGAGAACATCAATGTTCGTCCGGCCAAGAAGAGCCCTGCTCCTCCGTTTACGACTTCTACCCTGCAACAGGAAGCTGCCCGTAAATTAGGTTATACGGTAACACAGACCATGGTGCTGGCACAGAAGCTTTACGAAGGCGGACACATTACTTATATGCGTACCGACTCGGTAAACCTTTCTGATTTTGCGACTGAAGGCTGCCGTATGACCATCGAGAAACTGATGGGCCAGGAGTATATCCAGACACGCCACTACCGCACCAAAACAAAAGGTGCACAAGAGGCGCATGAGGCTATTCGTCCTACCTATATGGAGAAAGAGCAGATTGATGCACCTGCACAGGAGCAACGTCTGTACGATCTGATCTGGAAACGCACGCTGGCTTCACAGATGGCCGATGCCGAACTGGAGAAGACTACCGCTACAATTTCTATCAGCGGCAACAATGATACATTTACAGCCAACGGCGAGATTCTGACATTCGACGGTTTCCTTCGTGTGTACAAAGAGTCGTATGATGAAGATAGCGAACAGGAAGACGAAAGCCGTTTGTTGCCTCCATTGCATGTGGGACAGCAACTGGCGAGCCAGAATATTACAGCTACCGAGCGCTTTACTCAGCGTCCGGCACGCTATACCGAAGCAAGCCTTGTACGCAAGCTCGAAGAACTGGGCATCGGTCGTCCGTCTACTTATGCACCGACAATTTCGACTATTCAGCAACGTGAATATGTGTTGAAAGGCGATAAACCGGGCGAAGAACGTTTCTTCAATATCCTGACACTGAAAGGCGAAGCGATTGATGATACTGAACGCACTGAAATGGTGGGTACCGAGAAATCGAAGCTGATGCCAACAGATACCGGACTGATCGTGAATGATTTCCTTACGGAGTACTTCCCGGACATTCTGAACTATAACTTTACAGCGAACATCGAAAAAGAATTCGATAGCATTGCCGATGGCGAACAGCACTGGGATACCATCATTCAGCAATTCTATTCGGAGTTCCATCCGCACGTGGAAACTACACTGGCTACCCGCACGGAGCGCAAAGTAGGCGAACGTATTCTGGGTACTGACCCTGAATCGGGCAAACCGGTATCGGTTCGTATCGGAAAATTCGGTTCAATGGCACAGATCGGTACTGCCGATGACGAAGACAAACCACGTTTTGCCCGCCTGAACAAGGATCTTTCTATCGAGACCATTACGCTGGAGCAGGCATTGAGCTTGTTTAAACTCCCACGTACCGTAGGCGAATACGAAGATAAACCTGTGACTGTTGCTACAGGCCGTTTCGGTCCTTATGTGCGTCACGATGATAAATATTATTCATTACCAAAAGGGGCAGATCCATTCGAAGTAACGCTTGATGAGTCGATTCAGCTTATCGAAGAGAAACGCGAAGCCGAAAGACAGAAGTTCATTAAGTCGTTCGATGAAGAGCCGGAACTCTCTATCCTTAACGGTCGTTTCGGTCCTTACATCAGTTATCAGGGCAAGAACTACAAGATTCCGAAAGGCATCGTGCCACAGGATCTGAACTTGCAAAGCTGCTTCGATCTGATTAAACTTCAGAACGAAAAAGCGGAGACTACGCCTAAAAAACGTAAGACTACGAAAGCTAAAAAATAACCTCTTCTATCCCGCAATATTGATGATAGCGCACCGGGCCGGTGGCAATAGCTTACCGGCAGACTGGTGATAGCTTCCTGACAAGTTGATAACAGCTTGCCGGTAAAGCAAAAAAGCATTCAACAATATTGTGGGATTTTTTTATCCTTTCCCTTCCTTCTCATTCCCTTCATCATCGCCTTTTATGCGGATGTTATCACCTGCTACTTCCCTATCCTTTTATCTGCATTTTTCAACATCAGCTAAGCGATTATCCGAATATTTATATTTACAATAAGAAATATTTTCAGAAAAATACAAGTTTACTGCAACGTTTTCTTTCTTCACTACGTCTAACAGATATAGAAAGTAAAATTGTATAACTCTATAAAAATAATCTTATGAAAACAACAATGTTATTTAAAGCAATTGCATTTATGATGATGAGTATCTTTGGTTTATCGGCCAATGCAACAGGAACAAACGAAGGTGAGTATTTTACCAACTACATTATGAATGGCGACGTGGTAGAATCGAAAATGATCTATCACATGGAAGGCAACGCGGTTCCTTACATGAAGTATGATTATTCGTATGACGACATGGGCAGGGTAACTGATATTCAGATTTATAAGTGGGAAGAAAGAGGTAGAAAATGGAAACAGAACTACTGCACCTCATATACTTACGAAGATGGTAAAATCCAGATTGAGTATGCTTACTGGAATGAGAAAGACAAATCGTACAATAAAAACATTCAGAAATATGAGTGTGATATGATTGAAGAAAACATGCCGGTTATTTCGGAAAACCATTAATATACCTTTAAACACAAGAAGAGATTTACACGTTAAACTTATTTTACATTTATTTATCCCAAAAACAACTACTTAAGAAGATACCCGAAGAGAACAGTCTGCTCTCTCCGGGTATTCCCATATATTTACATCTTCTCTAAAAAAGCGTATAACCCGATTCATTCTTTCGCACATGATCGAAAAGCATTTCGGGAGTACACTGAAAATGATATTTGCAATACATATTTAAATGATCTTCATTCAGAAAGGAGAATTTGCGCATCAATTCGCTGACACTGCAAATATGATTAATCACATAGCTCAGAAAAAGACTCTTTCTGTTTCGCTCTATCCAAACTTCGGCCTCTTCCTGAAACACCTTTTTAAAGTGCTCTTTAAATGAAGGGATATCCATATTCACCCATTCGGACATTTCATTTATGTTACAACAATAGTCAAGACCTGCATTGATGTTGACAACAAAATCATAATCCATGCGAAACAACGGATGTAAGAATTCAAGAAGCGTTTCGGTATCATAATCGGTAGAGAGATACATGCCAAACTCAAAGCCTTTATTTTTATAAAGTTGATGACAATCGGGAACGCGGTCTATGAGAAACCGGAGTGACGATGTAAAGGCCGTTAATGCCTGAGTTGACCTGAGTGGAACGGGCAATCGCAAAGGATCTTCCGGGCTGGCTTTCCAGCTTGACTTTAGTTTTCGAATCATACATTGATGATAACGATCTATCATATAGACGAACGAAAACACTTTCACATCGGTCAGCGCCTTGAAGCTGATAACCGAAAACAGAGGCAGCACCATGATATCACCATCAGATAAAAGACATTTCTGATCATTGATTGTCAGTTCGATCTGACCGCACTGTATCATTATAAAGGAGTCGTAACGCAGAAAGAAAGTTTTGTAGGTCTTCCCTGATTCAAAGTTCTGATACCTGAAACGGAAGTTTGATTCCGGATAATAATGCGTACAATCTTCAGCATTATCATTTGATTTCTGACAGATTGAGTTGCACAAGTGTTGTTTAGTATTTTTCATGTGTAAAGCAACATTTAAGTTTAATCTTTGTGTTAGGTTGAGCAATGATAGTCAAAAAAACGCAGGCAAACAAAAAACTCCCGCATTTCCGTTCCAAGAACAGAATATGCGGGAGACACACACATTTGAAAAAATTATGCAGATCAGGCTAAAGGAATGCCTTTGTAGAAATCCAGGATTTTCAGACGGAACATATATTCGTATTTGGCCTGTATACGGTCAGATTCGGCACGCATCAGATTTTGTTTCGCCTCATCGTAGGCCAGCAAAGTAGACTGACCGTTGTCGAACTTTTCGCCAATCAGTTTAAAGGCAAGTTCGTTGGCTTCCACCGCCACTTCGCTACTCTTATATTTGCTTTCGGCAGCTACTGCATTGTACCATGCCTGCTGAATCTCTTTATACAGATTCTTTTTGGTATTATCCAATTGCAGATTAAAGTTATCGCGCTGCAAACGTGCCGCACGAACGCGGTTGCGGGTAGTGAGTCGATTGAACAACGGGATGCTCAGGTTAAAACCAACATATTTATTCAGATTGTTCTTCATCTGCGAACCGAAACTTTCGGTATCCAAGCCACTCATGGTATAATAATTGGTACTAAGATCTGCACTGAAAGAAAGCTGCGGATAGTACTGACTCTGCGCCAGACGAATGTTGCGCTGACTCCCTTCCACTCTGAAAATAGCCGCTTTCACTTCCGGTTTATTCATCAGAGCATCCTGAAACACCTCTTCAGGGGCACTCAGTTCGTGGAATGGCGGCAAGTCTTCGGCAGAAACAGAAAAACCTTCGGGAGTAGAGAGTTCAAGCAACTGGCTCAGATCGAGCAATGACAGCTGATAGTTGTTTTGTGCCTGCACTGCGTTCATCTCATCCTGCGCCATGCGTGCTTTAGCCTCAGCTACTTCGGCCGCCGCCGCTTTACCCACCTCTTCTAACTTCAGCAGACGGTCGTACTGACTTTTGCTCAATTCGATCTGCGCCTCAGCCACTTTAGAAAGTTCCAGATTAAGCAATACCTGCAAGTAACTTGATGCCACCTGAATGGCCACATCTTCTTTCGCCTTGTTCAGATCTTCAATAGCCGCCTTGAAGTTCAGTTTGGCATAAGCATACTGATTCGGAATCTGTAAACCGGTAAACAGAGGCACGCTGGCACTCAGGGCAAACGAGGTATTCGTATTATTTACATCGGTAAAACCACCATCATCGGCAGGAGAAGCGGTACGCCCCCAGTTCCAGCCCTGATTCACGCCACCATTCAGGTTGGGCAGGCGGCTCCATTTTGCCGTACTTACATCGACAGCATTCTGTTCGGCCGTATTGGCAATGCGACGAACATCAATATTGTGGTCTATGGCATAATCGATACACTCGCGCAGCGTCCATCCCTCCTGGGCAGAAGCCATGAGCGAAAGCATAGAAAAGCCGATAAGAAATATCTTTTTCATTCTGATTCGTTCTTTTAGATTTCGTTACTTATTATCCTTTCTCAGCGCCACGCACTTTGTCGGTTGCATTGATACCATCTTTCACTTCGATGTTGATACCATCGCTCATACCGATTGTTACCGGAACACGATTGAACTGTTGTTGCGGAACAGAATCGGTCATCACATAAATAAAAGTAGAGTCACCGCTGAATTCGATTACACCTTCGGGTACAGTAAGCACATTTAGCGCACGAGCCAATACAATTTCTGCATTAGCAGAATATCCCGAACGAATCACGACGCTATCAGGCACGCTAATTGCCGCTTTAATCTCGAACTGATTAGCACCATTCTCCTCCACCCCTTTAGGAGAGATATACTCCAGAATGGCATCGAAAGAATAGTTTTGCAAGGCACCGATAGTCAGCTTCACAGGCATACTCTCGTGAATACGTCCCACTTCAGTTTCATCGATATTGCCACGGAAAATCAGGTCGTTCATATTGGCCACATTGGCAATGGTTGTTCCATCATTAAAGGTATTACTCATAATCACCGAATTACCGGCTTTAACAGGAACATCAAGAATCAACCCATCGATAGTCGAGCGAATCATTGTACTCGAGAAAGAGGCACTGTTTTTTGTAATCCCCTCTTTAATAATCTCAAGTGCATCCTGTGCCGCCTGCAACTCCTCTTTAGATTGTTTCAGATTAACTTCACTCTTTTCATACTCTTCCTTGCTTACCAGCTGGTCGCCGTACAATTTCTTCACACGATTAAAGTCAGTATCGGCCTGAGTGGCATTAATCTGAGCGATACGTATACGGCTTTCGGCTGCGTTAAGCTGTCCCAATTCAGGAATCACCTTCACTTTGGCAATCACTTCCCCTTTTTTCACCTTTTGACCTGCCTCTTTATAGACCTCATCGATAATCCCAGAAATCTGTGGTTTAATCAGAATCTCATCACGTGGTTCGATTTTACCTGTTGCTACAGTTGTTTTATCCAGATCGTTAATACTTGGAGCAACAACTTCGTAGATAGTTACTATTGGTCTCGATTTAATATAAAGGAATACAAGTGTACCACCTATAAGGACACCCACAAGCAGGAGCAGAAATACTTTAAAGAACTTTTTCATTGTTATATGCTGTTTTATTTATTATTATTTCGATTGATTTATAGTTAGATTTAATACAAAGAAATCCTTATTCATCGCGGATAGCTTCAATTGGTTTAATAGCCATGGCACGATAGGCAGGTGCCAGACCGGCAAG
>CAMTOS010000080.1 GCA_947074195.1 uncultured Bacteroides sp. | reverse complement strand
GGGCTGTAGAATCAGGTCATGACATACGCTCAGGCCGCTGGTGGTGGGAAAATCCTGATCATAAAGAGTGTGGTTTGCATGTTAAGTCTTAATTGACATCTTAAATTTATCTTTTTTCGAATTTAACAATTTCTACTTCGGGGAGCTCATAATCAAATAATAATCCTATACTTTACTAATCGCATTTTAACAATAATGCGATTTAAACTTATCTATACAATATTTACATTGTTATAGAAAGCTTTGTTATGTCTTTTCTCGCCTTCTCTGTGTTTGTTCTGAATGCTAATTCTACCTATTTTTGATATAAAATTATATAATTCATATTAGTTTTATCACACATGAATATATGTGAAAAATGATTTCACAACCACACATAAAACGTAATAAATATATACAACGAACAAATACTATTTTTTTATTTCTAATCAATTTTTAATGAGAAAAAGATTACTTACAGTAATTTGCCTGCTAACTACAGCAGGTGTATTTTCGGCCAAAGCGGCAGATTATACAGTCAAAGGCGACACTTTGATTATTAGTGGGATAACGAAGGATGACAAAAGTTTTGAACTGGATGAATTTAAGAATCAGAATTTAAAAGTTCTGGCACTTCAAACGGATGAAAAGAAGTACATTTCTTCTAACGGTTTTAAAGGGATTGCACCTGTTTTTCAGGATGGATCCGGGTTTAGCTTTACGGAGCTTAATATTTCAGAAGCGGCTACAAATTATTTTCTGGGTTCAACATCTTATAATGTACCCGATAATACATTTGCCAGCTGGAGCAGACTGGAATCGATAATCATCAGTAGTGATTGCGGTTCTATTGGTGCTTCATCTTTTAAAAACTCTGGTCTGAAAGAGTTGAAAGTTGCCGGTGTAGAATATACCGGCGAAAATACGTTACCAACCATGATTGGTTTTGGTATCGGCATTTCTAAAACAAAAGCTATTATTGGTAAAAGTGCATTCGAAGGTACTAAACTCGAGAATTTTACACTGCCAATGTTCTGCTTTGGTATTGGCGACCGCGCATTTGCAGATAATCCTTATCTTAAAAGTGTAACCGTAAAAGGTCCGGCAGTAGCATTTACTAAACGTGATGCTAATTTTGATGTGGATGCCAATGGTATTTTTGCAGGTTGTACAGGTTTGGAAACCTACAAAATGGCTGCTGAAACGATGCTTTACGGTGTAGATATCATGGGTGCAAAAGATGTGTTGATGGACATCATCAAAATTGTACTCAATGATGATACACTGATGGGGCTGATCAGTACATTTGCCGACTTGCTGATTAAAGATTTCGATGGTGGTTACATGGACCGTATGACAGGCGTTTACTTTACCGATATTCCTGCAAGCGTACAAGCTAAACTCGATTTATCGGCATGGGGATTCATTCCTGCTTATACATTTAAAGGACATCCGGTACAGGCGGCTTTAAACCAGAACCGTATTGTGATGCCACAGTATGTTTTCTCTATTGGTCATCAGGCCTATATGAACAGTGACCTGACTAATATTTCGATGCCAATCGAAGTAGGTTCATTACAGACAGCTGTGAGTTCTTTGGGATTAACCTCAATCAACGACATCATTCAACTGATATTTAACTATGTTGCTCCTGAAAGCACACTACCTGCCTTTATCGATCAGATCTTTGCAGTGCTTGTGCAGAAACTTGATGTTGACAAACTATTCCCTGCTATTGGTGATGAAGCGTTCGCAAATACACAGTTAAGTCATGTGCGTTTCCCGATGTTTGTAAATCAGATTGGTGAAAAAGCTTTTGCCGGTACTCCATTGAAAACAGTACTTGTAGAGGGCCCTGCTAATCCTGCCGTAAATGCATTCGAAGGCTGTCAGCTTGATGAATATCGTTTCTCAGTAGCTACTATGGTTTATGCCATCCGCATCAATGAAATTCTTGATAAAATCTTAGGATTGGGTAAAAACATGGAAATCTCTGCTGTAGATATGGAAGAGATTTACAGAATTCAGGAAGAATTAGGTTTCCCGGTAGTGAAATCAATGAATACGAAAGGAGCTATTGCTGACATCATTTCTCTGCTTAAGAATCTGCTGACGATTGTGGCCAGACTTGAAATGCCATCAATCAATGATATGACGAAAACAGCTTATGCAAGTGTGCGTCATACAGGCTACACAAAAACCAAATTCAATTATAACGAATGGTTCTTTGTACCACAAGAAGCATTTAAAGATGTAGATTTTACAGATTATAAAATTCCTACATTCCTGCCTTACTGTATCTTCATTGAAGACAGAGCGTTTGAGAATGCAACTGGTTTCAAAAACTTTAAAACTCCGCTGCTTTGCGTTTCTGTAGGAAAAGATGTATTTAAGAACTCTTCTCTTGACCGTCTGAAAGTATTCGGACCGCTTCATTTAGTTGGTGAAAATGCTTTCGGTGAAAACGTGAATAAGGTTGAAATGGCGGGTACAATGCTTGCTTTCGATCTTCCGACTTATAAGACTTTCTTTGAATGGATCGTTAGTTTGATTAAGAACAAGAAAGATGCAGAAGCTGCTTTTGCAGAACTTGATCCATCAATGCTCGAAGCATTAGGCATCGATTTGTCTGATGAAGATGATTTTGATTATGAAATGCTGAAAAGCGTTAACCCTGAAAACCTTGTAAAAGGTATTCTTGATTTTGGTGTAAATACGACTGCCCGCAAACTATTTACGGCTGATAATGCTGCATTTGGTGGTGCTGAAGGAAAGCGTCCTAAAATCTTGTTGCACGAATGGATGTTTATTCCTGAAAATGCATTCCGTGGATGTACAACAAATAAGATTACACTCTCTCCTATTTGTTTAAGCGTTGGTGCTAACTCTTTCCAGGGTGATGTAAAACAGGTGAAATTTACAGCGCCTGCTATTCTTCAGATCGGCGAAAACGCTTTCACGGAAGAGACAATGATTAAACTTGGTGGTTTCGTTGCAATCGCACCAGATATGGTTGTTCCACGCGTTTACGAATCTCAGCCAAACGCTATGGTTGATATTACAGAATGGCTTGTTGTACCGACAGAATCATTCCGCAATATTGAGTCTATCAAGTATGTTGGGGTTAAGTTTGATCAGAAAAAACAGCCAGGTGCTTTGTTCCTGAACAGTACCGGTGTATATATCAAACCACGTGCATTCGAAAATTGTACAAGCCTTGAAGAAGTTTACCTGCCAATGTACTCTAAACTGGGTAACCGCAGTTTTGCAAATACTGGTTTGAAACAAGTTACTCTTGGTGCATGGGATAAATATCATGAAGAAACTTTTGCTGATAACACTTCGCTTGAGTTTATTACTTTCGATGAAACAGTAGAAATTCCTTTCAAAGAAATTCTTCCTGAAGTTAAATATCTTGTTATTGCAGGTATCTCGGCTTTAGATCAGATTCTTTCAGATCATATTGATGAAAAGAAACCTATTGCGCTTGCTGCAATCATGGCTGAACTGGAAAAATTGGGCAACGTACCTGTTATCGGTAATCTGATTTATACTATCATCGAGAATCAGATGGATAAAATCTTCGATGATATCAATGCAGGTTTCTCTTTATTCTTCAATGATGTTTCAGATTATATTGATAATAACTGGTTTGCATTGAAACGCTCTACACTGGGTATTACTTCAGATGCTTTCAATCGTATTCCAGCTCTTCACACTGCTGATATTCATATGTGGACTAATGTTTCTGAGAATGCTTTCAAAGGCATTACTTCACTTCAGCATATTGCTGCAATGCCACAAGGTGCTTATTCTTTCATCGTAGGCAAATCGGCTTTCGAAGGTTGTGAAGCGTTGATTCTCGATGAAAACGCACTGATAAACAGTTCTGCTATTCATTCAAATGCATTTGCTGGTGTACAAGGCGTGGAACAGCTTAACTTATCTACTGCACTGACTTATCTTGGTGATGATGCTTTTGCAAATACAGCTATCGAGAAAATTCATATTCTTCGTCAATATGATATGGATGGCTACGCTTTCGATGATGCGACTATCATTGCATCAAACAATGCTTTTGCCGGTATCGACGGATTGCATACAATCTACGCTCAGGCTGATTTACAATTCGAAGAAGGTACTGTTGTACTTCCCGAAGATGCACATATTATCGTGACTGAAGGTGGAAACAAAAATTCTGCTCACCTGGCATCTGTTAAGCATGGTGCGAATGAGATCAGCAAAGTTCGTGTAAAAGTATCGGCTGAACAGGAAGGTAATTCTGTTGCTTACCGCAATCTGAATCTTTCTGATGGTAATACTTATATCTATCTTCCAACTGGCCGTGTTAATGGTGAGAACAATGTAACTTCAGTTTTAGCGAAAGATGAGCATGAGTTCATTCTTCGCTCTGAGAACAATGAATTGCATGATACTATTACTCCTGACCATGCTGACTGGACACTTTGTCTTGCTGCAGAAATTACAGGTAATGTTGCAGATGCTTTCGGTAAAATGGAAATGGGATATGCAGATCAGGGTTTCAATACCGAAGTTGCTAACCAGACATCATTCCTTTATCCTCTTGGCGATGAATTGTTGATTTCTGCCCTTCCGGAGGAATCATATGAACTGAAAACTTTGGAAATCAATGGTGAAGAAGTTGTTGCTGCAGATAATGTTTATACACTGACTGTAAAAGCTAATACTGATGTTGTATGCTCATTTGCAATGAAAACTACAAATGATACAGACAATCCTACGGGAATTGAAGGATCAGTTTCGACAGGTACTCAGGTAACTGCTTCTTCTGAAACGATCAATATTGTTTCTGATCGTGCTATTCAGGAAGTTCGTGTGATTGATGTTAATGGCAGACTTAGTGCCATGACACAGGCTACTTCAACTGAAGCAAGTGTTCAGGTTCAGAAAGCCAATCTGTATATCGTTCAGATCTTGTTTGCTGACGGTACTACAGAAGTTGTAAAAATCAGCGTTCGCTAACGCAAAGAAAATCTGACCTGATTTTAAATATCAAAGGCAGCTGACTTTCCGGAGTTAGCTGCCTTTCTTATATATTGCTGATAAGTATCATATGTTTGCCTGTTTTGGATTATAATCCATAATAACGGCTGTTCGAAGCAATTTTATAGTTATAAAATAAAAGTCTCTCACCTTCTCTTAAAGAGTTGGTGAGAGACTTTCCACAATAAAAAAGTTGTTCGCTTCTTAAATCTTAGTTCGAGAATTTAAATCCGATGAAGTAAGTTCTTGGTTGTGTAGGACCATAGAAATAACCTGAATCACGAAATTCTCCTTTATCCAAATCTTTCTGAAAGCTGTTAGTAATATTCTGAATACCGGCATTTAACTGCAACTTCAAATGATCGCGCAATGTAAATGTGTAGTTTAATTTGAAGTTTAGTTCAAAGAAGTTAGGTGTTTTTTCCATCACATCTTCTTCGATATAACCTGCCATATGTGGTACAATCATCTTTCCGGTATAGATACCCGACAATGAGAAATCGAATTTCTTAGTCGGCATAGCTGTTAGTGTGAAGTAACCGTAGTAATCAGGTGTACGGGTCATACGTTTAGTACTTAGTTCTGCATCACCTTCTTCTGATGCTTCGCGCCATACTACATCTTCGGTATAGCGACTTCTTTGAGCCGTAAAACCAAGCTGGAACATAAAGTTGTTGCCATGAGCCAGTTTTGCATCGATATTGGCACCATATACACGTGCACCATGCGCATTGCGGCGCTCCTGAATGATGTTTCCGTTTTCATCCTCACCAATATGAGTCAGCGCAAATACGTGTCGCAAATCGGTGTAGAAACCTTCCACAAGGATATTTGCATTCCAGTGCCCCATAGGTAAAGTCCAGTCCAGTGAACCGCTATAGCTTTGCGAACGCTCTTCGCGCAAGTCTTCTGCAATACGAATCATAGTTGCTTCACCATTTACTGCGGCAACGTGCAAATCTTCATCATAAGCCTGAGGCGCACGGAAACCGGTAGAGTAAGTCAGACGAGCCTGCAAGTTGCGTGAAGGCTTGTACAGGAAGTTGATACGCGGACTGAAGATTGCTTTATCAATCATGCTGTGTTTATCCAAACGAACACCAATAAGAGTAGTCAACTTGTTCATGCGCCATTCGTTTTGTACAAAAGCACCGGCAATGTTGATATCCTGCTTCATATCGCGACCATAACCCAGCATCACATCGTGCAGTGAGTTATTCTGATATTCGAAACCTCCGGTAAAGGTAGCAGGGGCAAAAAGACATTTATCCATCTGGCCCACATACATACCACCTGCAACCCATGTCAGATCTTTCGTCATCCCGTAAGCATCAGGATTCATCTGTGCACCATAGTAGCTACGGCGATCGGTGTGCTGAATAGATCCGTAAACAGAAATCTTATTCTTCGCTTCACGCCAGTAGAGATCATAGCTTGCACCTCCACTATTGATGATATGCTTGGTTTGCTCGGCAATATCTGCTTCGTGGGGTTCCATATTAAACTTATTACCGCCACGACGATGCTCGTTAGTGGTATGATATTCCAGATTGATACGGCTGTTGTAATTTGGGCGATAATAAGCACGGAAACCGAAAGTATTCATATTCAGTTTACCCAGTTCCGAGAAACCATCACCATCGGCATCATACGGATTACGGTTTCTGTACGTCTCGTACATGGCAATACCATATGTATTTTCTTTAGAAACCAAAGAGATATTACCACCGATATACTGTTCCCACGATTTACCGTTGAAGTTAGACATGGTTCCTGCTACCTGAAAGTAATTGCTGATAGGGTCTTTCGTAATGATATTGACCGTACCACCCACGGCATTGGCACCAAACAAGGCAGAACCGCCACCACGTACCACTTCCACACGCTCGATCATGTTTACCGGAATTTGTTCCAGACCATAAACACCACCAAGAGCACTGATTACCGGACGGCTGTTAATCAGAATCTGTGAATAAGAGCCTTCCAGACCGTTAATACGAACCTGAGGAAAACCACAGTTCTGACAGTTGTTCTCTACACGAAGGCCCGACTGATAGTTCAGACTCTTGGCAAGGTCAGTAGAGTTGATCGTTTCAAATAGTTTTGTATTTAGTACATTTACCACTACCGGAGCTTCGCGGCGACTCACCGCATTACGGTTGGCCGATACAACTACTTCGTCAGTCATAAATCCTTCTTCTTCAAGTTGAAAATGCACTACTGCCGTATAATCCTTGTTCACATCGACTGTTTTTTCTGTCGATCCATAACCAAGGGCCTGCACCTGGATGGTATATTTACCCACTGGTAGTTGTTTCAGCATAAACTGGCCTTCTTCATTGGCAGTTGCGCCGGTAGTACGAATGGTTGACGGAATTTCTCCGCCATTAAATGCAGTGATGCGGGCAGTTGCAAAAGGTACGTTTTCTTCGCTACCCTGCACGATAACGTGCCCTACAATCATATTTCCTTCTTTAATAGGTTCTGCCGCAAAAACAGATACGCTCATCACTATGAGCATCAGTATCAGATATATTTTCTTCATTTATAATTTACTTAATTGATTATTGTCCAGATATATAACACATCATACCGTCCGAAAGAAGCATCTTTCGGGGTACATAAACATAAGGAACACATTCTCTCATCTAATCAGATGAGAAATCTGTCCGGCTATTAAAATGATAAAGTAAATTATAAAACGGGAGGAGCCCGCAAAGATGGAGACTCTACAACAGAAGGAACACCATCTACAACAGCGTATATGGTATTTTGTACAGACTCGGGCAGAGTAATTGTAAAGTCGGGTAAGAAAGTATGTGCTTCGAGCGTGTGACAATCAGATAGCTGACTGATAAGTACGAGCTCGGAAGTGGTGTGATTGTGTGGCGAATTAAACGGATGTGAGTGGACAATCTTAATCCCGTTGATATAGTGGCTGTGGATAAACATCGAAATGCTTATCTGATAAGCCGCAAATAAGCTAAACAGGAATATAGAAAGATATATCCGGAGATGTTTCATTAAATTGTCGCCAAAGTTTTTGTTTCGGTTACAAAGTTAATGTATATTTCCTTTGTAACCGAAATAAATCTGCATAAGTATACTAAAATCCCTATAAATAGGTAGAAATCAGGCTTAAATATTTCATATCTGTTTCATCGAAATCGTTTAGAAGATCGCTGTCTATATCGAGCACTCCCCAGACTTTGCCCTCCTTTATCAGTGGAATTACGATTTCCGATTTAGATAAAGAGCTGCAGGCAATGTGCCCCGGAAACTCCATCACATCGGGCACCAGTACAGGTTTTTCTTCTTTCCAAGCCGTACCACACACCCCTCTTCCATAGGCAATGCGTGTACAGGCTACTGTTCCCTGAAAAGGACCCAGCACCAGTTGGTCTTCTTTCACCAGATAAAAGCCTACCCAGAAAAAATCGAAGGCACTTTTAAGCACAGCCGAGACATTGGCAAGATTCGCAACAACGTCTGATTCGCCATCAATCAGCGCTTTAATTTGTGGCAGCAACGAAGTATATTTTTCTTCTTTGCTACCGGTTATCAGGGTGATGTGTTCGCTCATTTCGTTCAGTTTATTATAGTGAGTGTTATTTATTATGGAAAAGATGCTCATAATCGCGCTCAGCAGCCGGAACGGTCCATTCTTCGGGAATGAAACGCCAGTTTTGTGTCTGATCCGGAGCGATAGTATCGTTTTTCTCGATATACTCTATCAGATAGTAGCGCAGATCTTTGTCGGTAGCCGATACGATGCGACTTTTCAAATCATCCTGCGAAATTCCGGCACCACGGGTTAACAATTCACCACCACCATTGCCACGGTAAGAGTTTACTGCCACTTTATATCGCTTGTTCAAGTCGAAAGGCGTACCATCGGCCAGAGTAGTAATATTCAGCTTATTACCCTTAGGCTGAGTAACATCTACTGTATAATTGATACCTGCTGCTGAATCGAAATTGAAGCTAAAGTTAGCCAGGCGCCATCTTGACGATTCTTCTGTTCGTGGTTTGAATAATAATAAATTATCGTCGGCAGACTGCATCTGATTTGTCCACAAAGAATAAGATTCTTCGAGAGCATCTTTCACCTCCTGACCGCTAAGCTCCATAACGTATAGTGCATTTTCGTATTTATACAGATCAAACATATCATTTACTGTAATATCGCCTTTATTAATGACGTTTCCGAAAGATAAAGGAGCTGTCAGAGATATATCTGCACCCGAAATCTTTAGCTGCAGCTGGTGAATGAGATTTACGAAAGCTGTCGGGCCGAAAAACACTTCGCGGCTCGAAAGATCTTCGGTAATGTAACCAATTCTTTTGGCCGTATAATCTTTAACTGCATCTATCTGGTTCTGAAATGTAGCCATATAATCCTGATCCACAGGATATGAGTTCATTTTCACATTCTGTCCCTCGAATGATTTTCCAACGACTTTTCCTTTCTTTAAATCGAAAGTCATATCGAGCTGGCTCACCAAACGGCCATCGCTACCGGGATTAAGAACCCACACAGTTTCTCCGGCTACATTTGTTATGGTTTTAGAGTCAGGACGATGATCGTGACCCATCAGCACAGCATCAAAGCCGGGTACTTCGCGGGCAATTGTCAGCGAAGCATTCTCGTTAAACTTATCGAGCATAACCACCGGTTCTTGTCCGGCATGAAACAGACCGATCACGGCATCGGGTTTCTCTGTTTCGCGAATAATCTTCATCCACTTGCGTGCCTCTTCTTCCATATCGGCAAAATAGAGGTTTTTCCACAAACCTTCGTGCAACCACGCCGGAATAGCAGGAGTAATCATTCCGAGAATAACCACTTTAACACCATCGCGTTCTATAACCAGGTATGGAGGATAAGGATTTTCGCCGGTAGTCGTATCATATACATTGGCACCGAGAATAGGGAAATTGCTGTTGCTCATCCAGCGTTCCATCACCGAACGGCCTGCTTCTATATCATGATTGCCTATGTTTCCGGCATCGAATTTCATATAATTCAAAATTTCGGCGCAAACATGCGGAGAAATTGTATCGACGAAATTGTAGTAATAAGTCACAGGTTTGCCCTGAAGAATGTCACCATTATCTACAAGAATAAGATGATCGCCAAGTTGTTCTCTTTGTTCTTTTATGAAAGATGAAATCTGCGATAAGCCGCCAAATGTCTTTTTCCCATCTTTGCCTTCACCCGGAAAGAAATTGGAATGAATGTCACTGGTTTCAATTAAACGAAGTTTTACCTGTTTGTTTTGTGCCGATGACGACAAAGCAAGAACAACAAGCGAAAAAAGTAAAGAAAATCTTTTAAACATAAATTCTATAAATTATTAATATCATCAGAACACTCCCCGATAGCTCTCTACGAGTTGTTATTCTTCAGTTTTTTCTGAAAATGGAATAGTAAAGATAAATCGTGCACCCTGCGTATATTCCGGATCTATCCAGATGTTACCGCCGGCTTTCATAACAATCAGTTTACAAATGGCCAGTCCCAGGCCGGTGCCTTGTGCATATTCGTTTAGTTTCTCGAAACGTTCGAAAACCTGTTTCTGTTTTTCTGCCGGAATTCCACAACCGGTATCGGTAACAGAAAAATGCGCAAAATTATTTTTAGCATCGCTATGTACAGAAAGAGTGATAGTTCCTTCGCGGGTAAACTTCGATGCATTCGATAAAAGATTGATAATGACCTGCTGTAATCGCTGCGGATCGGTATGCAGTTTAAACGAATCAGTTTCGCTGATAAAGTTTAGTTTATTGCCGTTTTTATGGGCCAGATCGACTGTAGCAAGAGTCTGACGACACAGATCAATCGCATCGCACTCTACTTTATCGAGGGTTAGTTTTCCTGACTCAAGGCGCGACATATCGAGAATATCATTAATCAGACGCAGCAGCAAATCGGAATTCGATTTTATAATATCATTGTATTCGCTAATGACTTCCTGACTAACCTCTCCCGATGAAATGACATCGGTAAAACCTACAATTGCATTGAGAGGAGTACGTATTTCGTGGCTCATATTGGCAAGGAAAGCACTCTTCAGGCGGTTCGATTCTTCGGCTGCATTCTTGGCCTCTTTTAGTTCAACTTCCGATTTCGCCAGTTTATCGTATAGCTTGCGCATTCGTACATAGTAAAACATCAACAAAAGCAAAGCGAGTATAAGCGATACCATAATCATAATGATCAGCCAGATCTGGTGAAAGTATTGCTCATAGAAACTCTGCGGCTTATTTACGATTTTAACGGGATAATCCAGGTTATTAAAATCGATATTAAGGCGTTGAATTTTGTTATAATCCAGCATAATGCGATTATCGATGAGTTGTAATCCCGCCTGGCTTAAAGAGTCTGAATTTATAATACCATAGGCTTCCTTAGCCAGTCCTTTACCCTGTGCAGGGTAATCGGGAGTAACTCCCCCGATGGTCCAGTGTCCTAAGGCTACAGAAGTTGGTGTAAATGCTGGCAAAGAAGGACTCGCCTCCATCATCAGATAGGTGGCATTTGGCATAAAATAACCGTCAGTTTTATCAATCCGCCATGTGCCCACCATCAAAGCCGAGTTGTCGGGTACATGACTCATTTCATCGATCAATGTATATATGGTATGTTCGCGGCCATCGAGATACGTAATATCCAGTTCAGAATGGTTTTTCATGACTTTGCGCATCATTGCCTGCAAAGAAACTCCACCATACGTATTATCCGAAAGAAATAAAAGATTCGAGGTTGCAGGATAGACTTTTTTTATCAGATCGATATTTGCCTCGAGTTCATAGTTATACATATATCCTGATACCACATTGGGATATTTATCTTTGTGTTCCAGAAAATCCATCGATTCAGGTTTCCAGTGCTGAACATCTACCGAATCATGAGGCAAATAGATGAAATTACGACTCACCAAGCTACAAAGTACAGGTATATCAGGACGTATGCTATCATCTACAGAAAGATAGGTAGCCCAGGCTTCCTGCCCCATCAGAATGATTAACTGCGGTGCTTTTCTGCCTGTATATTTAGAAAAAATAGTACCAAGTTTCGATTCCCACTCCATCACATCCGAGAAACTTTTGCAGTTCATATTTTCGATTATAATATCGTTTGAACCACCAATAATGTGATACTCTTCAATGAAATCGGAAATGGTGTTTGAAGCCAGACGTGATGAGGGATTGTATGATGAGATGATGAGAATACTTCTCTTTGTATAATCTATGCGGTTTGAATATGCCTTAACACAAACAAATAGAAAGAATATGACGTAAAAAATATATCGTGCTTTAGCTGACATAATTGCGTATAGTCTAAATGAAATAATTAAGGATACCGGTATATTAGCTTTTTAGCTAAAATGCAAATATACATAAACTTATATGTATTAAAAGAATAATAGATTACATTTGTCTTTTAATTTAATTAAATCATGGAATTATTCAACAAAATGATAGCTGCTGCTACTGGTATACAGGTGAAGCAGATTACAAATGTATTAAAATTACTCGCCGAGGGGGCAACTATTCCTTTTATCAGCCGATATCGTAAAGAAGCTACCGGCGGACTCGATGAGGTACAAATTGAGACTATCAAAACGCAATTTGATAGACTTTCTGATATTGCCAAACGAAAAGAGACGATAAAGAATACGATCAGCGAACAGGGTAAAATGACTCCCGAACTCGAAAAGCGTATCGATGCCAGTTGGGATGCTACCGAACTGGAAGATATCTATTTACCTTATAAGCCCAAGCGCAAAACCCGTGCAGAGGTGGCACGCCAAAAGGGACTTGAACCTTTGGCGGTGTGGTTGATGATGCAGAACGACCGTGATTTCGATCATAAGGTTTCGGGCTTTGTGAATGATGAGGTGAAAGATGAAGAAGATGCTCTGAAGGGTGCCCGCGATATTATTGCCGAGATGGTAAACGAGGATGAAAAGGCGCGTCATGCCATTCGTCAGCAATTCAGCCGTGAAGCCATTATCAGCGTAAAGGTTGTGAAAGGTAAGGAGGAAGAAGCGGCAAAATACCGCGATTATTTCGATTTCTCTGAGCCATTGAAACGCTGTTCATCGCACCGTTTACTTGCCATTCGCCGTGCCGAAGCCGAGGGACTGGTAAAAGTAACGATTACTCCGGATGATGAGCTTTGCCTGGAACGCCTCGATCGTCAGTTTGTGCGTAGCCGTGGAGAGTGCGCCAAGCAGATTTCCGAAGCGGTGAAAGATGCTTATAAGCGATTACTAAAGCCATCTATTGAAACGGAATTTGCCGGGATGAGCAAAGAGAAAGCCGATGAAGAGGCCATTCGCGTGTTTGCCGAGAATCTTCGTCAGTTGTTACTGGCATCGCCATTGGGACAAAAACGTGTACTGGCCATTGACCCGGGTTTCCGTACCGGTTGTAAGGTGGTGTGCCTTGATGCGCAGGGTAACTTACTGCACAACGAAAATATTTACCCGCATCCTCCGGTAGACAAAACGAAAGAGGCGGCTGCGAAACTCCGAAAAATGGTAGAGGCATATCAGATTGAAGCAATTGCCATTGGCAACGGAACAGCGAGCAGAGAGACAGAACATTTTGTAACCAGCCAGTCGTTCGACCGCAAAGTGCAGTTGTTTGTGGTGAGCGAACAAGGGGCATCTATCTATTCGGCCTCTAAAATTGCCCGCGATGAATTCCCTGAATATGATGTTACGGTTCGCGGAGCGGTATCGATTGGCCGCCGCCTGATGGACCCATTGGCCGAATTGGTGAAGATCGATGCAAAATCGATTGGTGTTGGGCAGTATCAGCATGATGTGGATCAGCCTAAACTGAAAAAGGCACTGGATCAGACAGTAGAGAATTGTGTAAACTCTGTAGGGGTGAATTTGAATACAGCAAGTAGTCATTTGCTGACTTACATCTCGGGACTTGGTCCGCAGCTGGCGCAGAACATTGTAAATTTCCGTGCCGATAATGGCGCTTTTACATCGCGCAAGCAGTTGATGAAAGTGGCCCGCATGGGTGCCAAAGCTTTTGAACAAAGTGCCGGCTTCCTTCGTATTCCCGATGCCACTAACCCACTCGATACTACGGCGGTACATCCTGAAAGCTACCATATTGTAGAGAAAATGGCAAAAGATATGGGAACGACTGTGGCAGAGCTGATTGCCGATAAGGAGTTGCGTGCAAAAATCGATATAAAGAAATATATTACTGATACCGTAGGTTTGCCTACTTTGCAGGATATTATGCAGGAGTTAGAGAAACCCGGACGCGACCCCCGTAAGGCGATTAAGGTGTTTGAGTTCGATAAGAATGTGCGCACCATCAACGATTTGCGCGAAGGCATGGAGTTACCGGGCATCGTGGGCAACATCACCAATTTTGGTGCTTTCGTGGATATAGGTATCAAAGAAAACGGATTGGTGCATCTTTCACAAATGGCCGATCGTTATATATCGGACCCTAACGAGGTGGTTTCTATCCATCAGCAAGTACGTGTAAAGGT
>CAMTOS010000079.1 GCA_947074195.1 uncultured Bacteroides sp. | reverse complement strand
GTAAAAGGACGTGTATTAGATGAAACTGATACTCCACTAATTGGTGTTTCTATTCATATAAAAGATACTTCTTTGGGTACAATTACTGATTTGGATGGTAACTTTTCAATCAATTTACCTGAAGGAAAAAATACACTTGAATTTTCTTATATAGGTTATTTGCCTCAAACAGTTAAGATTACTAACAATCTTAATTTAACTATAAAATTAGAACCGGATACAAAAACACTGGATGAAGTTGTTGTTATCGGTTATGGTACAATCAAGAAACGCGATTTAACAGGTGCTGTTTCTTCGGTAAAAGCCAGTGAAATCACCCTTTCGCCAGGATCAAATCCAATGGCTGCTTTGCAAGGTAAAGTTGCAGGTTTGGATATTACTCAAACATCCGGACAGGCAGGTTCAGGTGTAACCATGCAACTTCGTGGTAATCGCTCGATTAGTGCTGATGGTGGTCCATTATTTATTATCGATGGTCTTCCTGGTGATTATTCAACAATAAATCCTAACGATATTGCATCAATCGAAGTATTGAAAGATGCTTCATCTACTGCTGTTTATGGTTCACAAGGTGCAAACGGTGTAATCATCATTACCACTAAAAAAGGTGAGGCCGGTAAAATGGCGATTAACTTCAATATGCATGGCGGTTTCAATGGCTGGTCCAAACTACCTAAAATGCGTATGGGCGATTCATACGTAAACGTATTGCGTGAAGCTCGCCAGATTGCAGGAACTTATTCTGATGATGAAGGACTATTCTCTTCACCTGAAGCTTATCAGGCAAGTGTGAACAATCAATATATCGATTGGGCTGATGAATTGCTTCAGAATGGTTTTATCCAGAACTATAGTGTTTCTGCTTCTGGAGGTACTGAACGTACAAAAGCTTATTTCTCACTGAACTTCTCTGATGAAAAAGGTCAGTATTCAGGTGATAATTATAAAGTATATTCTACAAATATGAATATCGACCAGAAGGTTACTAACTGGATGAATGCCGGTGTTAATCTTCAGGCTGCTTATACTTTCCAGAACAGAGCTTATGCTAAACTGGTTAATGCACTGACTACAGTTCCTCTTGGTACTACGCATAATGAAGACGGATCATTTAACGTAACTCCGGTTCCCGGAGATGGTAATACAGTAAACTTATTGTTAGATCAGGATAGAAGTGTTTACCGTGATAACCGTCAGAACTTCAGAATGTATTTCAATCCTTATATCGAAATACGTCCTTTCAAAGGTTTCTCTGTTCAGTCACGTTTAAATACAACTCTGACTTATAATCGTACTAATTATTTCCAGGGTATTGGCTCTTATCAGTATTATACTGGTGCTGGTGTTAGTGCGCAGGGCACAAACAGTAGTGTATTTGCCCGCATCACTCAGACAAGAAACTACAATTATAAATGGGAGAATATCTTCACTTATAGTTTCGATATTAATAAGGTGCATCAGTTTAATCTGACTGCTGTAACTTCATGGAATCATGACCAATATAATTATACACAGCAGTATCAGGACAATATCAAGAATAACTCTTATCTGTGGCACAACATGAGTGGCAACGGACAGGTTTATTCTAACTATGAAATGTCTAAAGGCATGGGTCTTGTAGGACGTATCAATTATTCGTTCCTTGATCGTTATTTGCTTTCTGCTTCAGTTCGTCACGATGGTTCTTCACGTCTTGCAGCCGGAAATCGCTGGAGTACATTCCCTGCGTTCTCTTTGGGTTGGATTGTTTCTGAAGAAAAATTCATGGAAGGTACTAAAGGATGGTTAGACAATCTGAAGATTCGTGGTGGTTATGGTGTGACCGGAACACAGTCGATTCCTCCTTATTCATCAGTTGCAATTCTTGAAGATGGTTACTATAGTCTTGGCGGTGAACAGACATCAACCTATTATTTCTCTGAGAATATCTCAAACCGTAATTTGACATGGGAGAGATCTCATAATACGAATATCGGTATTGATATGTCATTCCTGAACAGAAGAATTGATATTGTTGCGGATTATTATAACACAAAAACCGATGGTGTAATTTTAGCTCAGAATTTGCCTATCGTTAATGGTGGTTACAATGCTTCGACTCTTTATTATATTAATCGCAATATTGCCAAAACCAGAACTAAAGGCTTTGAGCTTGCTCTTAACACTCATAACTTTGCTACAAGAGATTTCACATGGGATACTTCTTTAACACTGACGATAAATAAAGAAAAGATCTTATCTCTTGCTGACGGAACATCTGATATCGTAAATATTGCTGGTTCAGATTACTGGTTATCTAAAGGCCATACTGTACATTCTTTCTATCATTATAAGATAGATGGTATGTGGCAAAATGGTGAAGCCAATGATGCAAGCGTGTTTGGTTGCCAGCCGGGTGATATTAAAATCAATGTACCGGGTATGGTCAGAGTTGAAGAAGGTAAATATTACAAACTTGGCGAAGATGGCAAACCTATGACGAATGATGCAGGAGATATCATCTACTATACAGCAGACAATCAATATGCTTATAGCGGCAATGACTATCAAATCTTAGGTCAAAAATCACCAAAATGGACAATGGGTTTCCAGAATCGCTTTACCTATAAAGGTTTCGACCTTACTATTTACATGTTCTGGAGAAGAGGTCAGATGATTAATTACGATATGTTAGGTTACTACGATCCAAGTGGTAAAGGTAACTTCCCTACATACTTTAATTACTGGACACCGGATAATCCTTCAAACGATTTCCCTGCATTAAATGCAGACCGTGCATTGAACAGTTATACAGGTTATTCTGCACTTAACTATGTGGATGGATCATTCTTTAAAATTAAGAATATAACATTAGGTTACACCCTTCCACAAAACATGATGGGCAGATCTGGTATCTCTAACTTCCGTGTTTATGCAACATTGACTAACCCGTTAGTAATTGCTAAAAGTCATTTGTTGAAAGATTATGATCCGGAAATGGGTGGAAGCCTGAACTATCCTTTGACTAAGCAATTAGTATTTGGTGTTAACCTGTCATTCTAACATTTATTCTTAAAAGACAAAACCATGAAAAGATTTTTATCTAAAATAACAATGTTCGCTTTTGTATCTGCTGCCCTTTTTTCATGCAGTCTGGATGAATATAATCCGAGTGATACATCAGGCGGTGAAGAATTAAAAACTGTAGAGGGTTTGATGCAGATGGCAACTTACTGTTATACGCCTTTATATGAGCAGTTATTCTCTGCTTCTGACTATTTATCTGTAGCCGAAACCGGTACTGATATCTGGTTAACAGCTAATGATAAAACAAATACACAGCAGTTGTTTTATTACGAAGGTTTGACAACCAATACGAATGGTACAAACAAACTTTTCACGCAAGCTTATGCCATGATTAATACCTGCAATGCAGTTATTAACCGTGCCGATGAAGTAACAAGCGGAGACAGAAATACTCTTGCTGTTGTTGTTGGTGAAGCAAAATGTCTTCGTGCATACTACTATTTAGTACTTGCTACTCAATATGGTAATATTACACTTACAACAACTGAATCTTCTGAAAACTTCATAATCGAACCTCAACGTTCTTCAGTTGAAGAGATTTACAATCAGATTATTTCTGACCTGAAAGATGCTTCTGAGGCTTTGAATGTTTCTCCGCTTAATAACAACTATGCCCGCGTTTCTAAAAAGACAGCTTTAGGTTTGCTTGCCCGTGCTTATGCACAGGGCGCAGGTGAGGGTCTTACTGAAAATGGTGTATCTTACTGGCAACGTGCCAAAGAGGTGGCAGAAGATCTGATTACTAATCAGACTGCTTATGGTGCCTATCTTTATGAAGATGTAGCAGATGTTTGGGCACAGGCTAACAACCGTGATAATAAAGAAGCTCTTTTCGTAGCTTCTGGTCCACGTGCAGGTACTGATAGTTATATCTATGGTGCTTATACCGCTAATAAATTGTTTACTTTCACTTATTGTGATCCTAATAAGTTGAGCGATATCTATCCTGTATCTAACAAACAGAACTATTTATATGGTCGTGTAAACAATAACCTTTACGCTCCTTCTAAATATTTGATCGATTGTTTTGATGCCACTTATGACAAACGTTGGGAAAACTCTTTCACAACAGCTTTCTCATTATTCTCAATGGCTCAGGTTGGATGGCGTGCTTATGATGATAAAGCTGCAACCATCACTTTGACTGAAGCACTTTGTACTAAATATGGTATCGATGCAAGCTTCGTTGGTCAGAAGATTTATCCTTATACTGATGTTGATGCAATCAACGTAGGTTCGAATGGTGGTAACCAGTATGTTGCTTCTGTATGGCCTAAAGGTGAGACATCAGGAGATGTGACTAAGCTCGAAACCGTAAAGAACGTTTATGCAAACCCATATCCACTTGATAAAGATGAAAACCGCTTTGTTGTTTACCTTTCTAAAGACAATCTGACTGCAGAAGATAAAGCAGAACGTGGTTACATCTGTATCAATATCGATGATCTTTTCGATAACGAAGGCAAATATGTTTCTACATTTATTGATGCACAGCAGACCAATACTTACCAGTTGTTCCCTTCATTGAACAAGTTCAACTTCAACTTTAATGGTGGTTTCAATGGTGGTAACCTTCAGTGTAAAACCGGTGATATGTTCATCATGCGTATGGCTGAAGTTTATCTGATTGCTGCCGAAGCAGAAGTTCAGTTAGGCAACGGTACAAAAGCAGCAGAATACTTGAATGTACTTCGTAAACGTGCTTGTCGTAATGCTTCAGACTTCGATGCTCATATGAAATTGTCTACTGCAACTCAGAACGATATCTTCGATGAATATGCACGTGAGTTGTGCGGAGAGTTCAGTCGTTGGGCATTGCTTAAACGTCATAAAGCATTCGAAACTCGTTTAGCGCAATACAATCCTCGTGCTGCTGCAACATTCTCAGCAAAAAATTATCTTCGCCCAATTTCATTCACATTCTTAAGTCAGATTGCGAATGCCAATGAATACGGAACGAACGGTTATTAATAAAGTTAGTATATAGTTAGAATAAGAGAAGTGTCCTTGTCATAGAACACTTCTCTTATTTTTTTGTCTTTACATCAGTACAACGATAAATATCAGTACGTCTTCATTTTAGAATAATAATCAATAATATAATAAGCTATGAGTAAACGAAATATGAAAGAATGGGCCGATGGAATCATTGCTCAGAAAGATGTAGTCGCTATTCCTGTAATGACACATCCGGGTATAGAAATGATTGGTAAAACTGTGAAAGAAGCTGTTACCGATGGAATCGTGCAATATGAGGCTATCAAGGCGCTTGCCGATAAATATCCTACAGCTGCCATCACTACTATAATGGATCTTACAGTAGAAGCCGAGGCATTCGGTGCTGATATCGTATTCCCTGAAAACGAGGTTCCCAGTGTCACCGGTCGTTTGCTGAATGATGAAGCGGCTATCGATAAACTCGAACTTCCTGCCTTGAACAAAGGCCGTATTCCGCAATACCTGAAAGCCAATATGCTGGCTGCAAAAAATATAACCGATCGTCCTGTATTTGCCGGCTGTATCGGTCCGTATTCTCTTGCCGGACGACTTTATGATATGTCCGAGATTATGATGCTGATTTATATTAATCCTGAAGCTGCAGCGCAATTACTGCGCAAGTGTTCTGACTTCATCCTGCGTTATTGCATGGCATTAAAAGCGACAGGCGTTGCAGGGGTTATTATGGCTGAACCGGCTGCCGGACTACTTTCCAACGAAGACTGTCAAAACTATTCTTCGGCTTATATTAAGATGATAGTCGATAAAGTGCAGGACGATAACTTTATGGTGGTACTTCACAACTGTGGTAATACAGGTAACTGTACCGAAGCTATGGTAGAGTCGGGTGCAGGTGCATTCCACTTTGGCAATAAGATTGATATGGTCGAAGCATTGAAAGTTGTCCCTGCCGATAAACTGGCGATGGGTAATCTCGATCCGGTGAGTTTGTTTAAGGCAGCTACTGAAGAAGAGATGTATCAGGCTACAATGAATCTGCTCGAAGCGACCAAAAACTATCCGAACTTTGTTTTATCCAGTGGATGCGATACACCACCGCATACTCCTTTTACTAACATCGATGCATTCTTCAGAGCTTTGTATGACTTTAATAAAGGTTGAACACGAGTTAATGCTACGTGATTTATCCATTTCATTGCCCGATATTTTTCAGGCAATGAATTGCGATATGTCTATGGGAGATTCTTCGCTTGAAACGGAAGTATCAGAACTTTTGACTCAACTGGAAACCATCGTCAAACCAAAGTTTTCTTTCTTTTTGGCGGAGGGCAATTTATACAACTATCAGTCTTTGTTAAACGTAGGAAGTCAGTCTTTCTCTATCGGAAAGGTAATTACCCGCCAGCTAAAGAAGTCAGAGGGCTTTGTCTTCTTCGTGGCTACAGCAGGACAGGAGTTTGAGGATTGGCAACATACTCCGGCTATTAAAAACGATATGCTGAAGTGTTTTATAGCCGACTCTATTGGCAGTTTGATTGCTGAAAAAACAGCTGATGCGATGGAAGTGTATCTCGAGAAAGAATTAGCAGATGATATACATCATACCAATCGGTTTAGTCCGGGTTATTGTGGCTGGCATGTATCGGAACAAAAGAAACTCTTTTCCTTATTTCCTGATAAAAACCCATGTGGCATCACGCTTACGGATTCAAGTCTGATGCTGCCTATTAAATCGGTCAGCGGAGTAATCGGAATAGGGAAGGAAGTTCGCAAACTGGATTACAGTTGCCGCCTTTGTTCCTCAGAGAACTGCTTCAGAAGAAAACATTTTTAATGATATACCTAAACATAAAATGGCCCGTCAAACTCAATTGGCGGGCCATTTTATGTTTAAAACTATGTTATCTTACCATCCGTTAAAGTAGATATATAATCCAATCATAACCACAATCAGTGCCACCCACATGGCAACCACACTTGTTGCAGCTTTTTCAGATACTACCTCAATACTCAATGCATTGCTTTGAGGCTTCTTATCCAGTATTGAAATAATATACATACCGAAGCAGATACATACAAAGATATAGAATGACAATAGCATAAAGTGTGGCCATGCTTCATACGTTTCGGCTGGGAAAACCCATAAATAAAGAATACCTGTGCCGATACTAAACATTGTACCAAAGATTAATGCTGCATTGGCTGCCTTTGTGGTCGTCTTCTTCCAGAAGATACCAAAAAGGAATACGGCGGCCATTGGCGGAGCGATAAAGCCCAGAACGGACTGGAAGACATTAAACAGGTTTAATCCCTGAATACTGTCAATTGCCATGGTAATCATGATCGAGATCAGTGCACCAACTACCGTTACAATCCGGCCCACTTTTACAATATGCTCATGTCCTGCATCAGGCTTATATTTCTTAACATAGATATCCATCGTAAACACTGTACTCAGCGCATTCAGTGCCGAACCTATGGTGCTCACCAATGCTGCTACCAATACCGCCAGTACCAGCCCAACCATACCCACCGGGAATAAGTTGGTTACCATCGTCATATAGGCTGCATCCGGATTCTCCAGACTTGGATAAAGGGCAAAACAGATCACACCCGGAAGAATGTATAAAGGCACATCAAGAATCTTCAGCCAACCCGTAAAGTTAGCTCCCAACTGTCCTTCTTTCAGACTCTTTGCCGCAAGCACCGGTTGTACCATTGACTGATCGGTACACCAGAACCATACACCCATAATGGGATAGCCCAAAACGATAGGTAACCAGGGGAAATCAGCATCCGTATTCGGGCGGAATAAGTTCCAGTAGTCAGCTGGAATAGCCTCTGCCAGTGCGGTAATTCCACCTACTTTATGAATTCCTGCAATGGTCAGTGTAGAAGATACAAAGATCAGTAACAACATCTGAAAGACATTCGTATAAGCCACCGCTTTCAATCCACCTGCCATCGTAAAGAAGGCGGCGATCAGTAACAGGATAATTGCTGATTGCCACATTGGAATCTCAAAGATCTGACGAATCAGAATACCACCGGCAAACAAAGTCAGTGCCAGCCATGAAATCAGAACAGTCACAATGGTATACCAGGCCAGAATATTGCGGGTTGATTCACCGAATCTTCGTCCCATAAATTCCGGTAGGGTAGTAATTCGGGTGCCCAGATAGCGCGGTGCAAAGACAAAAGCCAGCAAGGCGATAAATACAAAAGCATACCAGGCAAAATTACCCGAAACAATTCCCGTCGTAAACCCGGCACTTGCCGAGGCAATCAGCATCGACGGTCCCACATTGGTTCCCCACATCGAAAAACCAATATGATACCATCGTAAAGAGCGTTCGGCCAGGAACAGACTGCTTCCTTTCTTGCGTTTCAGACTGGCCCAGATACCGATGCCAATCAAAATCACAAAATAAAGAATCAGGATACCCCAGTCGAGTGTATCTAAAAAGTGTGTATGTATCATGTTTTATAGTATTAGATATATCTTTTTTAAGGCAATGTTTTATTTCGTTTTTCCAAGCAATTGTTTGGCCACTGCGACAGCAGAGTTGGCGTTATCGCTATATCCATCTGCACCAATTTCTTCGGCAAAATGCTGGTTTACCGGTGCCCCGCCAACCATAACTTTCACCTCATTGCGAATGCCGGCAGCTTCCAGTGCATCAATTACATCTTTCATATAAGTCATGGTCGTAGTCAGCAATGCACTCATACAAAGAATATCAGCCTTATGCTCTTTTACAGCTTCCACAAAAGTATCGGCAGGAATATCAATACCAATGTTGATCACTTCGAAACCACAGCCTTCCAACATCGATGCCACTAAGTTTTTACCAATATCGTGCAAGTCACCTTTTACCGTACCAATCACAATCTTCCCGATGGTGGTCGATGCACTTCCCTGTAACATTGGTTTAAGCAGTTCAAGCGCTCCTTTCATGGCACGACCTGCCATAAGCAATTGCGGAACAAAAGCTTTACCATCCTGAAAACGTTGCCCTACTTCGCCCATTGCTGTAATCATGTAATTATTGATGATCGATTGTGGTGCTACTCCTTTGGCAATTGCTTCTTTTGTAACCGCCACTGCATCCTCCATTTTACCGGCTACAATCGCATCATACAGCGGTTTCAACTCATCTTCTTCCTCTTTCTTCTCTTCTTTCAGATGGATGGTTTCCTGCTTCGTATCTTCTTTTTCCTGAACAGCTTCATCTTTAGAGTCTGAAGATGATTTAGAATACTCTTCAATAATCTTCATCGCCTCTTCCACCTCTTTCTCGTTGTGGAAGTCCATTTCAAGATGTACTCCTTCGCCACCAATATTATCGAGCAGCGGACGAAGTTCGTCTAACGTCACCCAGCAAGCCATTACGCTTTTCCCGGCATTCAGAATTTGTTTGTACAGATCATACCATTTAGGCGATCCACCCTGTGGCTCACCAACTCCGGGAGTCCACTGAATAGCATTCAGTTCTTTAATTTCTAAGAGAGCAGGCAGGTGATGCATCGCACCAACCCCATCTAAATGATAAAGCGTGTAATCAATCTTCTGACACTGTTCGCGGATAAACGGCTGTACAAAGCGGCGGTAATCATCTTCGCTGATCATGGTCGATATATCACTTTGCAGTTTCGTCATCTTGCCCGGTGCCCATGAAGAGAAGTAACAAAAAGCCATTTCATCACCTTCACGAATGATATCATAGAGTTCATCGAACACTTTGAAATAGATATCATTGATCTGCTGCATTTGCTGTTCCAAAACCTCCGGTTGCATCACGGTGTCGAGCAATACACTGTCCGTGCCCTTCAGAGCAGCCAGCACATCAAGACCTTCCATTAAATCGGGCATGCCCACATAATAGTTGCCGTTTGCTTTCGCCTTACAGGCTTTCAGCAGTTCTTTGTGCAGCAGCCAGTTGGGATGATTCGGATCAAAAGTAATCTCGTCTGTAAAGTTCGGATTCGGATGAATCCAAATCGTATCATCACTCCCTTCGAGCACTCCGCCAAGGATCGCAGCCAGTGAACCCGGACCAAGTTGAGTATTGGCTACCGGCAGCATATCGGCTTTCAGACTGCTGTGTGCCACATACCAGTCCAGATAATCGGCTCTCCATTGCGGATCGAACCATTTCTGATTCAAATCTTTTGGCGCAGCAGGTTTAGCCACGTTAGCGTGTGGTGTCACTCCCTCCTGAAAGTGCTCCCACATGTTGAGCACAATTCCTTTCTGATTCCACCAGTCATTATATCGTTTTTTCGTTTCTTCTAAATTGGGTTTCCAGGTCTTCATATCTTGTTTTTTATTATTTCCATATTCCTTTAAAATTCTCATCTATCTTCAGTCCGATGCTTTTACTTAAATCCATCTCATCGGTACATTGTACCTCTTCCGGATAGATTTTGATCGTTGCATCACGGCGCACATATACCGGCATTTCATCCAGTGGCACTTCCACATCATGATACCATTTCTCTCCGGCAAAATGCTCACCCGTGAAGAAATTAATCCATTCGCCTTCGGGCAGATAAATTCCTCTGCGATTCTCACTGTTCATTACCGGAGCCACAAGGAAATCATCACCGAAGTAATATTCATCATCGATATGCCAGCATACTTTATCGGCCGGGTGATGATAAACTAATGCGCGAAGTAACGGATAACCACTGTTCACCGCTTTCTCACTTTGCTCTATGATATAGGGTAAGAGTTTGTAGCGCAGATCCCACCACTTCTTCACCATCGGTGCAATCTTCGGATAATGCCACGGCTCACGTTTGTTGGTGCCATGATAGCGAATGTGCGATGAAAAGACACCAAACTGTGTCCAGCGCATATAAACATCATCGGCAACCACTGAATTCATAAAGTTGGGTAGTGTGTGAAAACCCGGAACATCGTGACTCCAGAATGCAAAACCCGACAAGCCGAAGTGCAAGCCACCTTTCAGTGATCCTGCCAGCCCGTCCCATGAACTGCAGGAATCACCTCCCCAGTGTAGTGGATAGCGCTGACAACCGGCCCATGCGGAACGTGCCCATACAATGCCATCACCGGTTACCTCTTTTGTAATCTCATAGGCTGCCTTCTGATAGAGAAGTGCATAGAGATTATTCAAAAGTTCGGGCGACATATTTTTGTATTTCGCATCCATATGAATGTTCTCGCCAAAGTCGGTTTTAATACAAACCACACCCATATCGAGTAAGCGTTTCAGTAGCCCTTTATACCATTCAGTAGCTTCAGGATAAGTAAAGTCGATGGTGCCGGCATAATCAAGGGTAGAGAAGTTCGATCCTTCTGAATCCTGCACTTTAGTTAGTGGAGCAATATAGTCATTGGCACGTGCTTCGTCAATCTGTTCCGCATTTTCAGCCACATAAGGCAATTGCCAAAGCGATACCCGGTAACCATTATCTTTCAGGTTTTTGATAAATCCTTCCGGATCGGGGAAACGCTCTTTGTTGAATTTCCACTCACACAACCAGTCCGTTTCAAACCAACCTGTATCCAGATGAATCACATCGCAGGGATAATGTTCGGCACGCATACGGTCGCAAATTTCATTCACTTCATCGGCGCTGAAGTAGGTCATACGGCTCATCCATACACCGAAACTCCATAGCGGAGGCATGGTAGGATAGCCGGTCAGATCGCGGTAACCACGCTGAATCTCTTCAATGGTATTACCTCCGATCAGGAAGACATCCACTTGCGACTGATCATTGAGGAACTGCACCGAGCGGGTAGAGTGTGCGCCAAGCGATAGTTTACTGTAAGCGCAGGTATGATAGAACGCACCATACATACGGCTCGATATATAAAAAGGTATATTCTTATAGGTACGGCGGTTGTTCACCCCTTGTCCGTCCTGATTCTTCAAAAAGAAATCCTGACCACTTAAATCCATTTTGGCAAAGCGCTCACCGGTACCGGCAAAACATTCATCAGATTTACATTCAAAAGAAAGTGTCGCTCTTTCTTTGTGCTCATCCATCTTGCAGAAAGCCAGCGGCAATGCATCATAGCGTGGAGGCGAGAAATGATCATAAGCTGCAAGGCGAATTTCTTTTACGCCATCCGGATAAAGACGAAGATCAAAAGTTGGCTGAGGGTCAGGAAGCAAATCACTCCAGTGATCAATCTCACCTTCTTTCAACTGGATTACTGCACGAACCACTTTATCTTCTGTACAAACACTCCAGCCCTCTTCCGTTCTTTTCAGTTTCAACGGTAAAGTCTGAATGCGTTCACTAAACTGAAGCATTTCCGATTCATCGCTCATCTCTTTCCCATCGAAGCTGATGAAAAGGCGAAGAATACCTTGCGTATACTGGCGAAGAATAAGTATATATTCTTCAGGGCTGACAGCCGTATCGGCCATCATATCATTAGACAATTGTTGCTTCTGAAAAGGGATAGTAATATGTATATCTCCGTTTTGTTCCGTAATACTTTTAGGAGGATAAGCCTTCCATAAAGATTCGTTTTTAGATAATTCCGTATCGAAATCGAGAAAATCAAATAAATGATAGTTTGTAGGTCTCATATAATAAGATGTATTTTTAATTAATCAATAATTCGTCCGGCACCATGTTTGATGCTTTCATCAACCATCGGACCGTTGTTGTTCCAGAAACTATTCGGCCCCGGCTGATTATAGCCAAAAAGCTCTTCCGGACACCAGTTGTTTTCTACTGTAAAGCCATCAGTCGCTTCATCGAAATAGATATAAAAGGCACGATCGTTGGTGGCATAAGGTGCATCGACTAAAGCATCGATGCGATTATTCTTTATCGTAGAATGCGGCTGATTCGAAAGTGTATAGATACCGCCTGCATCATATAGTTGTTTGGCGAAATGGTGCACATAGTTGTTCTCAATGCGATTGTGACTCATTCCACTTTCCAGTGGTGTCCATCCCCAACCCACACATATGCCCGAATAGTTCAGGTTGCATACTTCATTGTGCGTGATAGCCAGTCCTTTGACATAACCCGCACCAATTCCCACTGCACCCCAATCTTCGTTGCTTGCATTGGTAATCAGATTATTATGAATGATAATATCCTTGCAAAGTTTCTGTGCCAGTGCCGGTTTATAAGGGATATGCGTCTCGAAACCCTGATCTGGGAAAGTCCCGATCATCAGACCGGTACCACCGATATCGGTAAACACACAGTTCGCCACTTTGGCATCAGATATGCCCTCGATTAAATCGAGTCCGGTACTCCCCATTTTACTGAAATGGCAATTCTCGAACCGGATATGATTGGCGTATACAGCTGTAATCGCCGCTTCAGGTCGCATAATCCAGGCCTGATTTTCGAGCGAAGCCTTTTCGGGCAATCCAGGTATTTGTAGTTTATACGCATCGATCAACGGAAAACCACCTTGCAGGGGTACATGACCTTCGAAAGAAGGACGCATCCATGAAGCGTGCTCAAAGCAAATGCCCTCAAAATGAATATGTGAAACCGGACGCTCGGGCGAACCTGCCATTTGCAGTATCGTTTCCTGAAGCGGAATAATAACTTCGGCCAATGTCATGTCTTCACCGGCTTTCGGATAATAATAAATCTTCCCAGAAGGATAATCCTGAAACCATTCTCCCGGTTGGTCGAGCAGTTCCAAAGCATTCATTAAAGCAAAAGAGGAGTTTCCTTTTTCGCCCCCGATAACCGGCTGAGGCCAGGGGTGGGCAAACTCTACCTGACTTTCGGGCTGATGAAAACGAACCACTGTTTGTGCACCTCTGTTTTCCATGGAAGCTACGCGCAAAATAGCAATGGCCCAGCGTTGGTGTACCAGCATTTCAAGTTGGCGGGCATTAAACAAATCCCCATTTTGCGGCGTAGGTATCGTTATCGTTTCATCCTGCGGATTAAAACCGATCATTCGTTCCATCACGCCATCGGGAAACTGTGCGGCTCTTTGTGCTTTCGCCCCATTCACCCACATCTGTCGTGTCTCCACCTGACGATTCCCGTTCATCGGTGCATCAGCCACCCATATTTTGGAGCGCAATTCAGGTGCAATGCGCAGATCATTACATCCTTGTTGCCAGTGGACTACCTGAATGCCGCCGCATATCTTCGCTTTATTCACATTAACGGCACGAATAATCGTGGGCGATTGTGCCGTACCATTATCTTCAGGCCGAATAAACAGCGGTTTGATGTCGCGATAAACACCATCACTTAATAAAATAGTAATTCCGTTTTCGATGCCCGGCTGACTCAATCGTCTCCATTCGCGAGCCTCTTTCAGTGCCCGCGATACTGTGCGATAAGGTTTTTCCTTACACCCGGCAGCCAGATCATTTCCATGAGGCGATACATGAATCTCGCGTGCAAATGCTGTTAGCGTAAAAAGTAAAGTATAAATAGTAAAGAAGAGAGTCCTTTTCATTCTGCTTAGTCTTAATGTGTTAACATAAAAGAAGACGCAACGATATGTCTTGCGTACTCTAATCGAATGAATTTATTGCAGAGGATACTTAAACAAGTTGCTGCAGATAGCTCTGCGGGAAACCGCCAAGCCTTTTGCAGTTAACCGCAGAGCCCTCTGCAGTTTTCCGCA
>CAMTOS010000078.1 GCA_947074195.1 uncultured Bacteroides sp. | reverse complement strand
ATTGATTTCCCTATTCGCAAACGAGCTATTTTTGTGCAAGGTACCTATCAATTCAGAAAAAGAGAAGTGACCCGACTGACAAGCATAGATGTGCAACTGGGTCTGCGCTTTTAAACAACGATAATGACATAAAAAAAACATCCTGCCACAACAGCCCTTCGGCGTTTTAGCAGGATGTTTTCTCGTTTTTACAAAAACGTAAACAGCTTCTTTATTTATGGATTAAAACAGTGGCGTAGGCAGATATTCCTTCCTGACGTCCTGTGAAACCTAATTTTTCGGTAGTTGTAGCTTTAATAGATATATCATCGGCATCAATCCCCATTACTGCAGCAAGTGTTTCCTGCATAGCAGGGATGTGTGCTTTCAGTTTGGGCTGTTCGGCACAGACGGTCGCATCGATATTGCCGATGCCATAACCTTTAGCGGCAATAAGCGCCACGGTATCTTTTAATAAGATCTTACTATCGATATTCTTAAATTCGGCACCGGTATCAGGAAAGTGATAACCTATATCGCGCATATTGGCTGCGCCAAGCAGTGCATCGCAAATGGCATGTATCAGTACATCGGCATCTGAATGCCCCAACAAGCCTTTGGTATGTTCCAGCAGGATGCCACCAAGCCATAGCTCACGCTCTTCGACCAACTGGTGTACATCGAATCCGAATCCTACACGTATCTTCATCATGATTTTACTTTTAATTAATTAGCGTCTGCGACGACCACCACCGCCGAATAAATCGCGGATACCGTCAAGGTCGAAACCAAGCGTGAAACGCAAAGTCTGGTCGAGTGGATTGCTTTGTGCAGTTGAAAGCAAGTAAGCGGCATCGAGTGAGAAAACGCTCATACGAAAACCGGCACCAAAGGCAAAGTATTTACGGTTGCCCTTATTGGCATTCTCGTAATGGTAACCTCCGCGCACAGAGAACTGATTGTTGTACATATACTCCAGACCAAACGACCACTGGATTTCCTGCATCTCTTCTTTGAAACCACCAGGAGCATCAGAGAATGATTTGAAGATACCTTTGATAGGTGAGATATCGTTATAACCTTCGGTTTGAATCCACTCGATATAATCGGCCTGTGTCATATCTTCGCCATATTTCTTTCTGAACTGTTCGAAAGTAGGGCGAGTAGGTACAAGAAGTTTATTTAAATCGAGGTTGAACGAAATGGTGTTGTAATCGTCAATGGGTGCCAGTAACGAGAAACCTAAACGAAGGTTTGTAGGAAGAAACTGGCTGAAGTTACCGCCATCGTAAGAGATTTTTGTACCGATGTTCGAGATATTCAAACCCCATGAGAACATACATTCACGCTGAGCAATAACTACGTAATTGGTGTAGTAGAAAGCAAGGTCGGCAGCAAAGGCTGATGCCGGAGTGACTTCTTCATCGTGCTTATAAGCCAGATCGGAATAGATATAACGAAGAGCTACGGCAGCCGAGAAACGCTCTGAAAGCATACGTGAGTAGGCTACGTCGAAAGCCATTTCGTAAGGCTTAATAGAATATCCGCCCAATCCATCACTACCCGAACCTACAGGAACATCACCCAAAGAGAAGTAGCGAAGCGAAGCACTGATGGCCTGATAATCGCCGATACGATAGTAACCGGCAAGATAGGCAAGGTCGATATCGCTTACCAGCTTACGCAACCATGGAGTATAAGAGACAGAAACACCGGCACGACTAATAGTGAACGGGTATTTCGCCGGATTCCAGTATTGTGAGTTGTTATCGGGTTCGGTTGCTGCACCTATATCGCCTAAACCGCCTCCACGTGCATCGGGAGCGATGTTTAGTGAGTTTACGCCGGTATGAATTGGATTAAACTCATCTTTTTGAGCCCATGTAAGAGTGGAAACAGAAAGAAAGGTGAGTAAGAGGAATAAGCATTTCTTCATAATTAAAAAGCCAAAATGTTTTATAGAAAGAGGACATTACGGTGATCACTTCACGGTGATGTCCTCGCATTAATAACCTAATATTCCTTGTTTTATTGTGAAAGGATAACGATTTTCTCGGTTTTTGTGCTCTCTTTGCTGGCACCCGAAACGATTGCCGCACGGTATAAATAGACTCCGGGCCACAAGCGCTGGCCACCATTACTGCATAAATCCCAGTCGATGTAGTAATAGTTACCCGAGGATACTCCGGTTTCAGTGTGTACCCAAAGTTCGCGGCCGGTATAGTCTAGAACGGTGATACGGATATCGAGTTCTGAATCGGGACGATCGTGCGAAAGGATGAAGGTAGTATTCTCGCGGGCCGGACTGTTTGAGCAGGTAATAGAGAAGAGTTCAGGACGCAATCCTTTTACGACTTCAAACTCCAGCGATTTGGTGGTCGACTGATTCAGTAAATCCCAGGCACGGAATGTCAGCGTATGCTTGCCTTCCGAAAGTTCGGGTATAGAGAAAGTGACACGCCCGCGGGTATAATCGCCTGCTTGCGGAATATAATAATCGTTCAGATTATATGTGGTCTTGCCATCGATACACAATGAAAGATCATGACCGATACCATTGCCCACGGTATTGATACCATCGGGATCTTCAAGCTCCGCCACAAAGTAAGGAGTCTCATTTACTTTACCGCCCCACTCAAAGTCGGGTGTATTCAGATAAAGCAGCATTTCGGGACCATCTCCGCCAATCACAAGATCATCGGCAGTACCGCCAACCCCGAAGCGGTTGTAATCGCCTCCGGCTTCACGCTTATCTGATGAGCAGGCATAGAACTTCATCAATCCCTGCTGATCGGAATAGTTAATATCGAGCGGAACAGGGAAGGTGAATTCAAAGCTACCGTTACGGATAGAATCCATACCCGAAAAGAGTGTACGGATATGATCGTCATAATAAACGGCTCCTTCGCCGATATTATCGAGGGTGTATACACGTTCTTTATTATCGAGCACTAAAGGATGAATGGTACCGTCGAAATCTTCAACCGGCTGACCATCGATATCGGTGATGCGACCTTTAACGGTTACTTTAGAACCGGCTTGCATCAATGGTAAATCGCTGCCAACACTCAGACCATCAACCTCTTCAATTTCTACCTGATATTCGGGTATCGTCAATCGAAGTGCCGGATTACCAGTCAGATTGAAGTTCAGTTTGTTGGCATCAGTCTGTAAATAGCGTGTGCCTTGTTTGGCTTGCTTAAAGATATCACCAAGGGTTACTCTCTTACCGGCAGACTGCTTGAACATAGAGTTAATCACCGCCCGGTGGAAATGATAGTTTTGGGTATCGTATACCACACGCGAAGTAGAGAACAAAGCAATGGCACCTCCTTTAGGATGAAGCAATGCCATCTCGCCACCGGAGGTAGCAGTGTCGTCGAAACGGGTAAACTCGCAGGAGGCGGTAAACCATACCGGCAGTTTATCAGAGTTCATTTTATTGATATGATCGGTGTTGAGCAACTGCTCTTCTGACCAGGATACCGTACCACTATGACCGGTATAATTGACCATCAGCATACCCTGATCGAAAAGTTGCATCAGGCGACGTGTCGCATCGGGATAAGTATAACCTGTAGATGAAGCTTCGCGTTTAAAAGCGTCGGCAAGAATACGTTCGGCACGAACATAAGGAGCATACAGCTGAACACTGTCGGCCAGGTCGATGGCGTGTTGCATAAACACGTTATCGCTGTTGCTTCCTTCAGCATCGTCGGCCACAAAACATACAGTACGCTTCCAGGTGCCTGCATTCTGATTCTCCATATAGGTGATGTTCTTATCGACAACTATCTTCGCCTCATCGGCTGTACGAACCGGCAGGCGACCTACAGCAATGCAAAGTTTATCGGAACTAAGTGAAGAGCCTGAGCCATCTTCGAGGAAACCGAAGTAGTCGTCAGTCAGATAGGATGATTTCTCATCGGTAGAACTGGCCACCTGATAAGAAAGAAGGAAATCGGATGGACTATAGCCTGACCATGCACTTGAGAGCATGCGGTTATCGTAAGCACAATCACCGAAAAGAAGCAGATAACGAGGCAGTTCGTCTTCATTGGCGGCACGGTCGTAAAGCATCTTCATCAGTCGGCGGTAGGCAGTAGCATCGGGCGTTCCCGAAGAGAATTCATTATAAATCTGTGGTGCAGGAATCACTGCCACACGAAGACTATCCATAGTACGGTGGGCACTGGCCAGACGTTCAGCTTGTGTAATAAGCACCGAACGGTCTGGAACGATGATAACCATATCAACCGGCTCCATGCCACGCAGATTCTGGTTTGACAGCGAACCAATGTTATCGACACTACTAAAAGTGGTATATGCCGTATTCACAGCAACGAACTCACGAAGAGTGCTGCCGGCAGGAATAGTAAAGGTATAGGTATCGCCATTCAACGTGCCGTTGATTTGTTTGAAACCATCAGGAGAGGTTACATCCCAAATAACAGTTGAAGAATTTGCTCCAGAAAGAGTGAATGTCGTTGCACGTCCTACTGATGCCTGTGCACGGAAGGCAAGATAGCCATTGCGCAAACGGAGTTGCTGCGTATAATTAATTGCAATGTAATTGAGACGGCCCGATATACCTGAGTTACGGTTATGAGTGATGCGCACAGTCGTGTTCTCTGCCTTGCTGCCATTCCATAAAAGTGTGCCTACAGTCTCGGTAGCTTTTACATAGTAATCATTACCGGTCGAAGGAACTGTTCTGTTTCCTAGCGATTCTCCATTTGCAGCAATATTAATTGTAGTTGCTGAAGAGGTAGAACGTGCCGAAAAAGCAACAGTTATGCGTGCATCTTCTTCTATAATATCAGTAAGACGAAAATTGTAATCCTGCGTGTTGCCATTGGCGTAGTCATAACTATCATACATATCTCGCCCACTCTTTAGCCAGTTATAGGCATCGCGCTCATAAAGCGCATAGGCATCGAAGGTATTTAATTGGGTGCTCCCATCAACAGCAGGTGAAGTTTCTACAGGAAATTCAGCAGGGGTATTGCCGTTATCGATCAGGAAATAATAGGCATATTGTGAATAACAATTCTGGGTACGTCCGTAAGTCTGATTTGCAGAACTCCACGACCAGTAAACAGGACCACGGCCATAAAACAATACGCCATCACCTGTACGGTACATTGGTACTTCAGGCAAATCATCGCAAGGATGCTGTGTGAAACTGTTTGATAACAAATGGCCACCATATCCATACAAACCAACATTGTCAGGATTTGTAAACCCCATACGGCGAAGTTCTGCATTTGTAATCTGAAACACACCGGAATCTGCAACACGAATCTTTACGATACGACCTTCTGCCAGTACTGAAGTATCGGGCATACGGGTTATTGCAGCACGGGTAGCAACAGCACTGACTGGTGTTGATACCAGTGATAATTTAAAGGAGTTAAGACGTTGAAGAGACTTGTTTCGCGATACGAAAGGAAGAAAACGCACATTCAGTTTTGCTTTGCCGGCAACAATGGAAACCCAAGTATGGAGTTCGGGTGTAGTCGGGAAAAGCATATTGATACTATCAAGCTTTTCCGCATCTTCGGCAGATAAAGCTTCATATTCGGGGAATTCCAGATTTACCGCGTACTCAAAGTTGCGGAAATCTGCAGGAAGTTCTATTTCCTCAAAAATCTCGGGCAGAGTCTCGACTGCAGGAAGTTCATTCCAGTCGAGCGTTATGAATTGTTTTTGTGCGTTTGCCGTAGTCAGAAAGGCAAACAGAAAAAATAGTATGAATAAACGTAATCTTTGCGTCATATATAAATCTTTGTATTACGCTGTGGAATGTAGTACAAAGATGATCCGTTCGGACAATAACACTACAAATCAGCGAACATAAAAATCGAGCAGTTTCTCTCCTTCGAGATAACCTTGCAGATGCTGTCCGATAGATACCGGCCCTACTCCAACAGGAGTTCCGGTAAATAACAAGTCACCGATCTTAAGCGTCATAAACTGACTTACATAAGCGATGATATCATCAATACGGAATAACATATCAGCAGTATTGCCATGTTGCACTTCCTTGCCATCAATCTCCAGGCTAAACTGAAGTTGCTGGATATCTGCAAATCGATCAACAGGAACAAATGAACCTACAGCAGCTGAATTATCAAATCCTTTGCTTAAATCCCAGGGCAGGCCTTCTGCGCGGTAACCACTCTGCAAATCGCGTGCCGTAAAGTCGATCCCTACAGTTAATGCATCATAATAACGATGAGCAAAACGGGGAGCGATGTTCTTTCCTAAACGACAGATGCGAACTACCAGTTCGGTTTCGTAGTCTACACGCTTAGAAAATTCAGGAATAAAAAAAGGTTTGCCATCCTTTAGCAAGGCTGAATCTGGTTTCAAAAAGATAACCGGCTCTTTATTCTCTAACGTATGGCCCAACTCTTTATTGTGTTGGTCATAGTTCATTCCTACTGCAATGATTTTCATTATTTTATCTTATTGAAGTTAAGACGGTTGAACATTACCGCCAAATGGGCATAAAGTGATGTATTTTGTACCACAATATGTTCGGGTACACGTATACGAAAAGGAGTAAAATTCCATACCGCTTTCAGTCCGCCACCGACCATCATATCGGTTACTGACTGCGCTATTTCGATAGGAACCGTAAGCACACCAATCTGTACATCATATTCGCTCATTTTGTGTACAAATTCATCAGAATGATAGATAGGAATATCGTTTAGCGTCGTACCTACCAAAGCAGGATCAACATCGAAAGCAGCCACAATCTCCAGTCCGAAATGTTTCAGACCGGAATCCTGAAGCAGTGCACCACCAAGGCTACCAACTCCGAAAAGGAAAGCTTTGTGAATGCCGGTAAAGCCAAGGAAATCTTCAAGCACCTCTATAAGCGTATCTACTTCGTATCCAACGCGTGTACGACCACTGATATTGACATAAGAAAGGTCTTTGGCTATTTGTGAAGCATCAATATTAATCTCTTTTGAAATCTGAGTAGACGATACATAGTGTTCGCCACGCTGTTTCAAAAGCTTAACATTAGACAAATACCATGGAAGCCTGCGAAGTGTAGGTTCAGGGACTTTCTGGTAATTTTTTGGCTGTAAAGAATGCTCCATAATGACATTATTTTAATGATCGTAGCTTATTGATTCACAAAAGTAAATCAATTTTTCTAATACACAAATATAGCTACACAGCATATCAGACAAAAAATTAGTCTCGTACAATATGTTCGAGTCTTTTCAGGATTGATAAACTTATTGAGAATCCTACAGAATGATATTTAACACCTTTAAAACCAACGAATACTCCGGCACGAACAAGATTGTTAAAACCCATAGAATAACCCAGCTCAGTATAGGGCTTGTGTTTATAGACCTGTAAAGTACGTAAATGCAGAGCTTCATCAAACATTTGTCTTTTCAGCATAGGCAAATGTTTAAACAACAGATATGGAGTGTACCATGAAAAATGTGCCTGAACCCATTTCGTATCATTTGAATAGGCATAGTTATTGAGCAGGGCAAAACTATTATTGAAGTTTCTCATCGTAACAGGAAATTTAGTCGACGCAAAATGCATGAAGTCCGGGAACTGGATATTCTTCTTATCCCAGAACAAACCTGTATTGGCATACCAGAAGATATTATTAAATAGCCCGAAACCAATTTGCTGCTCGGCTGACAATGATGCCATGCTATAGCGAGGTGAAATGACTTTCGTATTTAAAGGAAAAGCATGTTCGTAATGAAGCGTAAATGTAGGATAAACCGATGGTTCATAAACTTTTTTGTTATTTACCATACGATAATAATGCCCCGGCGTGTATTCAAGTCCAAGTGACATGCGCAATAACTCATTATTGGGCATCATTACGAAATTGTCCACATCCGGATAGTTGGGTGTTGCTTTTTTCTTAAACCAACTTTTGTATATCAGGTTATCGAGCATTCTTCTTTTCTGCCAGGTTAGTTCTGCAGAAAACATCAATCCGTTTGTAATTTCGAATCGATTACCAACTGTTATATATTTCTTATCATATAGTTTCAGGTAGTTCTTCCCGAAGATAGAAGATGCAAGCGAATTTATGATACGCGCCTCACCACATGTTTCATTATAGTCAGCAGAAACTGCACCGCCAGCGAGGAAAAACTCACCTTTTCGGCGTGGCGCATAGTATAGAGTCACTTTCTCATCACCTACAATCTTTTTACGTTTGGTGGTATAAAAGAGTGATGGTTCTATAGTCAGTGAAATGTTGTCGGAAAACTTATGACCATATAAAAAACGTGCACCAACCCACTGTCCATCTACAAAGTTATGATCGGGAATGTAGGATAGAATGTTATATAACTCGAACCAGTCTTTCTTATTATTCAGTTCATAATAACCACCAAAAATGAGCGTCTTAAAAATCTTTCCATAAATAGAACGCGGCTTAAGTGTTCTGGCAGTTAATGAATCTACAATATTATGCATCTCGCGTTTAAAGACATAACTTTCCACTTCTTCTGGTTTTAATGGAACACTACGAACATTAATCCAGTAAAGCGAATCCCGCTCGCCGGCAAGACTGTCTGTTGTCAGATTGGCGATGCGACTCTGAAAAGTGCGGTCATATTTATAGTCAGAACGCAAAGTATCTTTATATTCCGCCTCCTCTTTCATCAGATTATATAATCGGTATGCCTCTTTCGTACTTAGGTCTTCTTTCTGACTCAGCTCTTCGATTTTCTTTAACCTCTTTGCTTCCTTCTTGCTTATATAAAGAGATGAAATAGTTTCGATTGCGGGCGTGCTTTCAAGTGTTGGGATGTCGGCAAGATCGACTGAATGATATTGTACAGAGGCCAGGAAGTGAGCTTCTGCTTTGAAACCCATGAGATCGAAATAATCCTGCATCTTTATGGATATAGGCAGAAAAACAGAGGGAAGGACTTCACTACATGTTATCTGCGCATTAATATCAACACCACTTGAGTGAGCTTTTAGTGATGCAGCAGATACACACCAGCTATTGTCAACTATATAGATATGCCCCGAGAGTAGCTGCGGGTTATTTTTGCGTGGAATAACCTTTATTTTATTCACCAGATGATCACCTTCAACATAACAACCTTCGAGTTTGAATTTATAATATGAAAATGCACCGGCACTCAATGGCGATATCTTTCCCAAAAGAGTCGGTTTATAGAAGTTAAGCATAGAGAGAGTGATTTCGATCTGAACCCTGTCGGGAAAAGTATTGCTGTATGCCATGACACGACCTTCCCAGTGATCGGGAGCGGTAAAAGTAACTTCACGCTGTTCTTCAAGTATAAAAAGCTTGTTCATATACTTCTTGGCATCATCGCGCACATCTTTAGAGAGTTTCAGGAGAGCCGGCATTTTCTCCATCTTACCACTTCCTTTTAAATACATCTCAGCAGAATAACTGTTAATGCGATTCAGGTTGTATGGAGCATAGGCAATGGCTTTTCGCATAATGGCATAAGCCGGGTCTTCACGGTCTTTTACAATACTTACCTCTTTCAGCGCGTAGACTTGTTCCTGCAAACGAAATTCATAATCGGTATAGGGATGTTTTATCTCGATTCGCGCCATGTTGGGCTGATAACCCAACGATGTAATTTCGCAATTATAAGTGCCCGGCTCAACTGTAGCATGGAACACACCGTTTTCATCGGTGGTAAAACCACGCATCAGTTCTTTTAAATATAAGGCTGCATACGGAACCGGTTCACCACTTACATCAACTACCCGTCCTTTGAATGTCTGTGCAGAAAGGTTGAAAGCAAGTATGCCAATAATAATGAGTAAAGAGAGACGTATGATAGGTTGCGTTTTTTTCATCTGTTCATTCTTTTATAGTATATAACAATGAAACAATTGGATTTGTCTGCACAAAAGTATAACTTTGACAATAATAAAACTTGAAAACAGCATGAAAAATAATGATTGGAAAGACAGGTTGAATGTTGTCTATTCAACTAATCCTGATTATAATTACGAAAGAGAAGACGAGGAAGATGCCGAAACACTTCCCAAAGAACAACAGAATCTGCGCGTACAATTAGATCGTAAAAACCGTGGCGGCAAAGTTGTGACTCTTATCACCGGCTTTATCGGTACTGAAGATGATTTAAAGGTTCTTGGCAAACTTCTGAAATCGAAATGCGGTGTAGGTGGTGCAGCAAAAGACCGAGAAATAATGGTTCAGGGAGATTTCAAACTAAAGATTGTAGAATTGCTAAAGAAGGAAGGATATACCCGCACTAAGGCTTCCGGAGGCTGATTCATGCATCCTGCTAAAAGTATAACACAATTATAAACACAAAAAAGCCATCGGAAGAAAATCCGATGGCTTTTGTATATTGTCTAATCTGCGATAGATTACTCAGCACGCAAAGTGAAACGACGGAAACCAGTTACAGTCAAATCTTTGCTGATTGATTTCAGGTATTCAGCAACAGTTTTAGAACCATCCTGAATATATTCCTGATTCAAAAGACAAGATTCTTTGTAGAACTTGTTAAGACGACCCTGAGCGATTTTTTCGATCATAGCTTCTGGCATGTTAGCAGCTTTTTCTTCTGCTACTTTAGCCTTCAACTGGCGGATTTCTTCAGCCTGAGCTTCAGTAATGCTACCTTTCATGATACCTTCGTTAAGGTGCTCTTCGTTTTCAGAAATATAAAGATTGAAACCAGCTTTCTTCAAAGCAGCTTCTACAGCTTTCTGAACTTGTTCAACTTTAGTTTTGTCGATAGCTACCTGCATTTCCTGTTTTACTACAGCTTCAGGTACGCCAGCTTCGTTTACTGCGATAGGATTCATCGCTGCAACCTGCATTGCGATATCGCGACCAACGTGAGCATCAACAACTTCGTTCAATGCTACCATTGTACAAAGGAAGTTTTTGTTCTGGTGGTTGTAAGCAGCGATAGAAACACCTTCAAGAACCTGGTAGCCATCAAGCTCCATTTTCTCACCAGTGATACCACTTCTGTCGATTACAGCCTGAGCTACAGTTACATCACCCAATGGAAGAGCGTTGATCTCTTCAATTGTCTGACATTTGTTAGCCACAGCAAGATCCAGGATATCCTGAGTTAATTTTACGAACTCTTCATTTTTAGCTACGAAGTCAGTTTCGCATTTCAAAGCAAGGATAGCACCGAAGCCACCGTCAACTTTCACCAAAACACAACCTTCAGAAGCTTCACGGTCAGAACGTTTAGCAGCAACTGCCTGTCCTTTTTCGCGAATAATCTTCACTGCTTTATCGAAATCACCTTCCGCATCGTTCAATGCATTCTTGCAATCCATCATACCAGCTCCGGTTAATTTACGGAGTTTGGTAATTTCAGCCATAGTTACAGCCATAGTATTCTATTTTTTAATTCGTTTATATATATAAAAATAAGTAGTCAATATAATAGTTAAGTAGTCAAGTAGAAATTTGGCTACAATTGCGCATATCGTAACATGCACGACTGCTTAACTACTACTTGACTACTTAATATATTCTGATTAAGCTTCTTCGTCTTCTTTAATGAAAGCGGCAGCTTTAGCAGCGTTGATTGCCTCTTCATCAGACTTATCCATACGAGCTTTTGCAGATCTTTTCTTGCCTTTGTTAGCAGAAGCTTCACCTGCAGCTTCCATATCGACCTTTTCAGCTTTGCGTTCTTCAAGGCCTTCAGCCATAGCACCGCAACAAGCGTCAAGGATTACTTCGATAGATTTTGTAGCATCGTCATTAGCTGGGATTACAAAATCAATATTTGAAGGATCAGAGTTTGTATCAACGATAGCGAATACAGGTATACCTAGACGGTTAGCTTCGCGAACAGCGATGTGTTCTTTCATCACGTCAACCACGAAAAGAGCCGAAGGAAGACGAGTTAGGTCAGCGATTGAGCCCAAAGTCTTGTCCAACTTAGCACGTTGACGAGAGATCTGAAGGACTTCGCGTTTTGACAAGTTTGAGTAAGTACCGTCATTAGTCAGTTTGTCGATAGTTGCCATCTTCTTCACCGCTTTACGGATTGTAGGGAAGTTAGTCAACATACCACCTGGCCAGCGTTCGATAACATAAGGCATGTTTACCGATTGCGCTTTTTCGGCTACCACTTGTTTCGCTTGTTTTTTAGTAGCAACAAAAAGGATTTTTTTACCCGATTTAGCGATTTGCTTCAAAGCTTCAGCAGCTTCGTCAATTTTAGCAACGGTCTTATGGAGGTCGATGATATGAATACCATTACGTTCCATGAAGATATAAGGAGCCATTGCAGGATTCCACTTTCTTTTAAGGTGTCCGAAGTGACATCCGGCTTCCAATAATGTATCAAAATTTGTTCTTGACATTCTTTTCTTCTTTTAATTTGTTTACTTTCTTTTTTGTTTTCATTCTAAACCAACCGCTGGGTAGCCTTATATAATAATGTATAGAAGAGTCCCAGTAGTTTAGATACTAAACAGCAGATTCGTAGAACAGCATATTAACGTTTGCTGAACTGGAATCTTCTACGAGCTTTAGGTTGACCCGGTTTCTTACGTTCTACAGAACGTGGATCACGTGTCATGAAGCCTTCAGCACGAAGAGCAGCTTTGTCTTCAGCGTTCATCTTAACCAATGCACGAGCAATAGCCAAGCGAAGAGCTTGAGACTGGCCAGTGAAACCACCACCACAAAGATTTACTTTGATATCATATTTTTCAGCAACACCAAGTTTAGTCAATGGTTGTTTTACAACATACTGAAGAATAGATGATGGGAAATAGGTTTCAAGGTCGCGTTTGTTAATCGTAATCTTACCTGTACCTTCTGTTACGAAGATACGTGCAATTGCACGTTTACGTCTGCCTAATGCGTTAATTACTTCCATCTATATATTATTTAAGTAAGTTTATATCAATTGTTTTAGGGCTTTGAGCCTCATGCTTATGTTCACTTCCGGCATATACATACAGATTAGAAAGCAATTTTGCACCTAGTCTGTTTTTAGGAAGCATACCTTTTACTACTTTTCTCAACAATCTGTCTTCACCGTTAGGTTTAGTAAGCAAACGCGCAGGAGTAATTTCTCTCTGACCACCAGGATATCCTGTATATGAAAGATATACACGATCGTTCCATTTGTTTCCAGTTAATACAACTTTGTCAGCGTTAATAATAATCACATTATCACCGCAGTCTACGTGAGGAGTAAAGTTAGGTTTATATTTACCTCTCAACAGTTTCGCAACTTTAGCACCCAGGCGACCTAGAGTCTGGCCTGTTGCATCAACAATGACCCACTCTTTGGTCACAGTTGCTTGGTTTGCAGAAATGGTCTTGTAACTTAAAGTATCCACTCTTAAATTTGTTTTATTGTTACTACTAAAATTTTATAGTGCTTTAGGTCCCCGGACAAAGGACAACTAACTCACTATGTATTAATCTCTTATCATTTTCTGATAATAATCGGCTTGCAAAATTACTTATTTCCTATGAAACAGCAAACTATTTCAGTTTTTTTTTGGTTTATTGCGCTGTAACACAAAGGGTATTTCACATTTCGGATTTTACGCTTTCCACTGTTTTTCCCTTCTAAACTAGCTATCACACCAAATTATTTTGAAAAAAATCAATTTTAACGCGAAATAATATTATGATAGCAAATACCGCGCCATAATTACTGTTCATAAGTGCAGATAGTGTTTAAATATGAAAAAAAAGTTTATTCCTGACATATCGCTACATATTATAAACGGGCATAATTGCAAAGCGGGGATAGCAAAATAAGATAGTAATACAATTGTAACATACTTCTGAGGGACATTCACTATCTTTGCAGCAATTAACTATCAATGTTAAACTATTCAATTTTTTTATGCTACGTAAATTAAAGTTGTATTTGTCTGTAGTCATGGTGCTGACTGCAATTTCAACAAAAGCACAGGTAACGACATCTTCAATGAGCGGATCAGTTACCGATTCGTACAGTGAGCCAATTATTGGCGCGACCATTCAAGCCATTCACGAGCCATCAGGTACTCGTTATGGCAGTATCACAAACATCGACGGCCGCTATACCATTCAGGGGATGCGTACCGGAGGTCCTTACACCGTAGAGATTTCGTATGTTGGTTATCAAACCATGGTTTACACCGACATCACCCTTCAGTTAGGTGAAATCTACACACTTAATGTAAAGATGCAGGAAGCTACTGAAGCTTTGAGCGAGGTTGTGGTAACAGCTTCAAGATCGAAGTTCAGTAACGAGAAAACTGGTGCTACTACCAATATCTCTTCTGCACAGATCACACAAATCCCAACCGTTAACCGTAGCATTTCGGACATTGCCCGTCTTTCTCCTTATGCATCGGGCATGAGCTTTGCCGGTGGCGATGGCCGTTCTACTAACTTCACTATCGACGGTGCTAACTTCAACAACAACTTCGGTTTATCTTCTAACCTCCCTGGTGGTGGTAATCCAATCTCGATGGATGCAATCGAAGAAGTTCAGGTAGTAATCGCTCCTTTCGATGTTCGCCAGACGAACTTCATCGGTGGTGGTATCAATGCTGTAACTAAATCGGGTACTAATACCTTTAAAGGTACGGCTTACACTTACCAGTTCAACGAACATATGCGTGGTAATAA
>CAMTOS010000077.1 GCA_947074195.1 uncultured Bacteroides sp. | reverse complement strand
AATAGAGAGCATCAGATAAATAAATGAAAGAAAAACAGTGGTTTGGGTCTCAACTCATTAAATTGGACAAAATAAAACACACATCACTGATAAACAGAGATTTAAACAATACAAGCAAAGCGTCTCATAATAATTTGAGACTCTAAAACAGCATCATAAAAGGCCATTTAGGAGATCATATATCTAAACATATACAGCTATGGCTTGCTGGCTCGCTGAACAGCTATGCCCAACTTGCCAGCAAACTATCATCAGAAAGCCAGGAAGCTATAACTAGAAAATGCAGAAATAGTGTTATAAAATTCATTTAGCAGATAGCATAAAAAAAGCTGCTCTCCAAAGATGGAAAACAGCCATTATATTGATTTATTTAAAAGAACATTCTATACTTCTGTACCTATTTCATACAGAAACTCCGGAGCTAAATCGGCACCATTTGTCCATTCAATTGTTGTGCGTGTCAGGGCATAATGAACGAAGAAATTGATCTCTTAAAAACTTATTCCTTAATAATATAGAAACTCCGCTCAACAGGCTCAGCTGTTTGCATCAATCCGGCAACACCATATTGCCATGCCACAATAGTAATTTTCAACGGATATTTTGCACGAGGAGGAATACTGGTAAAGATAAGTTGATTGCCTTCTACATATGCAGGGCCTTCTTTTACATAAAAAGAGACAGGAAGACCGGCATCAGAAGTCGCATTTAATGTTATAGAATTAGTCGATGCATTTATATCATTCATTGCGGGGAAATCGATTTGCTGCGTTTTACCATCAGAGTTGCGGAAAGGAACACTGATGCCAATATGCTGTACGGCACTGTTGTAATGTTTATCACCGGACACATCGGCCACTAGACTAATGCCACCGGTACGGCGTCTATTATCCATCCCCATTCTGAAAAAATCTACACGGAAAGTAGTGTCATTAATGGTTTTCACCGGACCGCAGACTTTGGTGATGCGAGGTATCGAGGCGACATGCTCACTGGAAAGATTCTGATAAAGAGAATCGGTAAAAACAGCTTTCAGATGGAAGGTGATGCCATCGTTTTCGGGCTGAAAAGGAGGTTGAATAGCTACATGGCGATCGGCATTGTATTGTAGCAATTTACCGTTTTGTATAAAGCTGATGTATTGATCTTTTTTACCCAAACTTCGTGCATAACGATTCTCTGTGAGTTGCGCCATTTCGCCATCGAAATACCAGAAAGAATCATGTATATTCCCCTTGTATTGATTAAAAGGAGCAGCTTTTGGACGCTTCTTTTCGCCTCGAATCCAACGCTTCGCCATCCATCCATCTTTGGGGTTTATCTTTTTCAAACTCACATCACCTGTTGCTGAAGATTCAACCGCAGAAATACGTTGCTGCATGGCTTTCTCTAAAAAAAGAGCGATATAAGCAGCAGTTTCTTCTGAAAGATCGAAATGCCCGCGACCGGCATCGCAGAGGAAAGATATGCAACTTTCAGGATACATCATGCGGAAAGCAAGAGCAGGATTCACACGAGCTTCCCACCATTCGTATTCGCCCTCAATCATCAATCCGGGTATACCATCGATATTACGGGTTCTGCCCCACTCTAAGTTTTCGCGGCCATAACCGGTAAGATTGGTTCTCGGAGCATCACCATGAAGAGAGATTACGGCAAGAGTTCGATCGGGATTCCAGGCGGCAAAATTCCATGGGAAAGTAGCCATAGCCGAATGGCCCATTGGTACAAGCGGAATGGTTTCTATCTCATCATATCCGCTGATATCAGCCAAATCTTTCAGCATATCATTAAAGATGGGTTGTACACCCTGATTAACATCCCACGGGTAATTCAGCGGAGGTGTAATCCAGATAATGCCCATATCCATTTTTGCCAATGCATGGCGGAATGAAGGCATATCGAAAAGCGTTTCTTCGCTCATGTTCTGCTGACTAAAGATAATACTCTTAAGTTGATTACACTGTGGTGGAATCCATAAGAAAGCTTCTGGTTCGCGACTGGTTTCATCTGAAATATAGCCCTTTAAAGGAACAGACCATTGGTATTCCTGAGCCATTCCTATCATGCCACAACAGAGCATCAGGCATAAGGTTAATATCTTTTTCATCTTACTTGATCTTTATATCTTCAATAAATTCGTTAATCGTAAAGTCATCAAGACTCTTCATCTTCTCTCCATTGATTATAACATTATCAAATGTAATACCACTCACTTTGCGGGTATTGTCCAATCCTTCGATCATGGATGGATTCTCACCAATACCATTATAAGTGATGTTACGGAAAGTTACATTCTCGATGCCACGTCCCGGCTGCTTATCATATTTTTCATTGAAACGGACTTTGACATAAAAGAGGCGTCCTTCCTGAATATTTTCCACTCTAATGTCTTCGAACAGTACATTGCGGACAAAATTCTTATCGCCACAATCCACTGTCATACAACCCTGATAGGGTTCATCATCTTCATCATGTTCAAGTATATCGATATTGCGGAAAGTGATATCCTCGATCAGTTCGCCGGTAGGCGATTCGGGATCACCATGCCCGCCAACATTGATAGGATGCGCCACATCGGCCCAAAGCACAGAATTCTGCACAGTCACATTACGAGAACCGCCCCACCAGTCCCATCGATGTCCGTAAATAGCAATACAATCATCGCTGTTGCGCATAAAGACATTATCAATCAGCACATCATTACAACACATCAGATCAATGCCATCACTCCAGCCGCGCGAACTGAACGACTTCAGATTCTTAATGGTGAGCCCTGTTGTACCACCACCAAAGACGGTATAATGTTCGGGATTGATAACTGTAATACCGTCAATCAGTATGTTCTTCGAATCGGTAACCTCGATGCCACGTTGCGGTTTATCAAGAATGCCACGCCCGATGATGCGCACATTTTCGGCATTAATCACCAATAGCTTTGCTTTTACAATAGCTCCCGGCGCCAGATAAACTGTCGTGTTTGATGGAATCTTAATCGTATTGTCTTCGAAGCCCTGATGTACTCCACGGCCAAAATACATCACACCATCGGCATCTTCCGTATAAGTTTCAGTTTCTAAAGGATTTGCGAAAAGATGAAGATTATTCAGGCGATCGCCATTGAACTCTACCGAAAGATATTGAGGTTTGTCGAGAGTAAATAATATAGAATTACCTACTTGCGTATAGGCGATATTATTCTTTAACGGGCGGATATCAGCATCATATATCTTACCATTATTTTTCTTCACCATCACCTCTACAGGTCCTTTGCCCATATCGAATTGAACCATTGTAGCATCTTGTACACGATCCATATCGACTTGTACATTATATTCGAAAAGGTTTTGCCACTGGCCTCCCGGTTCTCTCACACGCACAGTATAATCATCATTAGGCGCGATACCAATGCGTACACCCCCCGGATGGGTAACAAGCTGGGCAGAAACAGAAAGACTAAATATCAGTACCCAAAACAAGATATATTTTTTCATGAATTGATAGTCTAAGAAAGTGAAAATCAGAAGAGATTATTAATTGATTGGTACAAAATGCAAGGCAGCACCACCACTTGAAAGTAGTTTAAGCGTTAGTTTGTCGCCTGCTTTAATCTTTTTGCGAGTGATGCGGATTTTTGTACGGGTATCGAGCTTTGCATCATCTTCGTAAAGAGATAATTGATAGCGTTTACCTGGTGTAAGGAAATCAGTGGTTACATTAATAGTACGACCATCAGTATTAGTCATAGCGCCAACAAACCATTCATTGCCTGAGCGGCGCGCCTGAACAATGTATTCACCAACTTCTCCATCAAGGGCACGACTGTCATCCCAAACCGATGGTATAGCTTTCCAGAACTCCAGCTCTTCTTCACCACGGTAAGCAGCAGCATTATCGTACCAGTACATGAATTGCAACGGACTGTAATACACGGCGGCCATAGCCAACTGATGTGCCTTAGTATTCTTTACCCGATTATTAAAATAACATAGTGTATAATCACCTGCACCTGCAATGAAGCGAGTAAAAGGCAGAATTACATTATGTGTGGCATCGGGCATTTCTTCATTGCCTGCAATTCCTTCTTGTGTCATCAGATTGGGGTAAGTACGACTAAAGCCAGTAGGGCGATATTCATCGTGTATATCGACCATCATTCCATAGTCAGCACACTTGCGAACAGCTTCATGCAGCCATTCCGTCCATTTCTGATTACCAATCTGAACGAAACCAAACTTGATTCCTTTCAGTCCCCATTTCTTATATAAAGGCAGCAGTTCATCAAGTTGATTATAAAGAGCACGCTGATTTACATAGACAAATAAACCAATACCTTTTGATGCGGCATACTCACAAAGTACAGCCATATCCAGATCTCGATTATCAGCCACAGTGGTAGCATCAGAAGAAACTTTCATTTCCGGCCCATACCAACCGGCATCCATATGCACATATTGAATACCACGATCTGCAGCGAAATCAATCGACTCCTTTACATCTTTCATGGTGAGATTACTGCGAAATACTTTACCCGGTTTTATCCATGACGTATCTTCGATCAAACAAGGTTCATTCAAGTTCAGAACAATATCATTATTATTGATAATATCTACTGCCCGCTCACCCACCATAATTACACGCCATGGAGTGTTATAAGGAGTAATCACATCGACACTGCCATAAACTGAAGTCTGTAGTGTTGATGGTTTATCAGGAGAAAGCGCAAACTTGCCACGGGCATAGTCAATCATGGCCGCTTCGGTAAGCGAAACGGTTAATCCATTTGGAAGAGTCATTGTCAGTGGACGTTCACTCTCTTCATTTCCCCAACCTTCCAAAGGTCGAAGTTCATAAGGACCTTGTGCCCATCTTTCATAATAGGCCATCGTCCCGGCCGGCATCGTAAAGCTGGTACGCTCTCCGGTAATGTGCAGAAAAAGTCCATTGGTGGTTTCTGGAAAATGATATCTAAAAGCCACACCCTCATTATAGGCACGCACCTCGATATCCATAAAGTAGTTTTTGCGACGGTCATAACCTTCCTGCGCAACTTTATCGCCTGCCCCTTTGCTAAAGTGAAGTGTCATTTCGTTATAACAGTCACGTATTTCGGCACGTTCTCCATAGACCGGTTGCCAGGTTTCATCTTTCGATGTACGGGTAATATCAGTTAACCCGAGGTTTTCGCACCAGGTAATCAGGGTTTCATTGGGTACTCCCAATGCCGATTCGAACAATTGATTCTCAATCTCAATCCCTAGTTCACTCTCCTCAATTACCGGGATATCTTTATAATCTACAGTATAGCACATACGCATATTATCTTCCCCGAAACTTCGCTGGAAGAAAGTGAAACGATAAGCACCATCGGGAGAAGTAATCACCTGAGTCGAACCCGGAACAATATTCTTAGCTGCACATGGTAAAAATAGAAAGAGTAACAGAAGCAAAAAAATAGATTTTGTATTCATATCGGCATTATTAAGATTCAATATTCTATAAAAGAATACGGACAAGCTTATTTTTGTACTCAATAGTCCGATTATTTTCTATTCATTTGTCTTCCCCATACTACGAATATATTCATTTGGTGTGATGCCCGTAGCTTTCTTAAAATATCGGAAAAAAGATGCACGCGAGCTGAAGCCGCATAACTCTGCCAATGCGCTAAGAGTGTATCGACTATAGGTTTCTTCCTGTATCAGCTCTTTGAAGCGTTCAATACGATAATCGTTGATATAGTCATAGTAACTGCAATTAAGATGTTGATTAAAGATATAAGATAAAGTATGTGCCGAGGTGTGCATCAGGTGAGCTAAGTCGGCAATCTTTAATTCGGGATTAGTGTAAGGTTTTTCATTTTGCATGAGTTCCGACAAGCGAGTAGTCAGACGTTCGCATTCTTCAGGACTAGTTTTATTAGTTTTGTATTTTTCTTCAACCTGCTTTTCTATTTCATCAGATTCAATAACCGCTTTCATAATTGCAGGGTTTTCGATAAAGACATTTTTCTTACGGCGATAATAAATGATGCCTGCAAGAACAAGAAGAATCAATGCGCCAAGATAAAGTAACCAGGTCCAAAAAGGATATGCTATGTGAATTTTGAGATTAATCTCCGAATCGGTATCGCCTATATAACGCACTTGCAGAAGATGTGTACCACGCGATAAATTATAAAATGTCAGATCGTGTTTGCCTGAAAGAATTTGCCATTCGTCACCTGTTTTATCCATGCGGTATTCAAACGACATTTGCGAGGGATCAGTATAAATAAACCCTGATATAGCAATGGTAAGATTACGTTGGTAAGGTTCAAGCGTAACTTCATAAAAATTTGCTTCAGATTGACCTATGGGTACACTCTCTTTTCCATCAACAAAGATATGCGTAATAGCCAGCGAATAAGGATAATATTTCATCTGCTCTTCTTCCATTGGATCCATATAGATTAATCCTTTGGAGTTGCCCATCCATATGCGTCCGTTATCATCGCTTACTGGCGGACAAAGCGTAAAAATAGAGCTTGGTATACCATCTATAAAATTATAGGGAATAAACAGGTCATTCTTATCATAACGCAATAAACCATTGTTGGTCCCAATCCACAACCAATCATCTTTATCTTCGATGATGAACATACCATCTTTTCCTTCAAGCAGAGTGTTTGGTGCCAGTCTGCGAAACCTGTTCATAGAAAGATCTGAAATACACATATTGCCTTTATCAGGCAAGAAGTAAAGTTCATTATTCGAGTCTTCGTAAACTACACGTATCTTTTCTTTATGAATAAAACCTTCGGGAAAGATTTCAGTTTTAAGACTACCAGATGAAGGATCCCATATACACATGCCATTCTCTGTGCATATCCATCCTTTTCGGGTAGTATCAAAGTATATTTCATATACATTTCCTTCCGGAAGTTTGGAATTTACACTGGTAAAGTGGTTAATGCGTAGTCCGTCTTTATACTGATAAAGTCCTTGCGATGTACCTATCCACAAATTGCCTTCAGGATCAGATTTTATACAGAAGATTTGTCCACGAAGAAAAGGAAGAGCGTCACTGTTATCGAAATCGTTTATCTCCAGAGTAGAAGGATCGAAGATATACATACCGCCACCATAAGTACCTACATAATATTTGCCCTGATATTCGCAACTCGACATGATCATATTAGATCGTAATTTCGGTGTCTTGAAACTTTTGAATATTTTCGCCGATTCATCTATAAAGAAAAGGCCATCGCGCGAACCGATAAGCAATTGTTCACCTTTTTTAGTCACTGTGCGTACCGGCATATTATGCGAATCGAAATAAGGTGGATATTGATAAGTTTTAAAATTCTCGTTCTGATACAAAGTATAGTCCAGGCCAAGTTGATAAAAACCGACCCAGATCAAGCCTTCACGGTCAATAAGAAGCGAATAGACTGAGTTGGAACGGATGCTGCCGCTTTGGTTAGGATTATGACAATAGGATTGTATAATTTTGTTTTCTAAAGTCGATATAAAATGAATTCCATTGCCATCGGTTGCAACATAGAGTATATCTTCTCCGTCGCCCGAGAGTGAAGAAATAACATTACAATCTACTGAAAGATAGGTTTTGAACTGATGAGTTACAGTATTGAACTGAATGATTCCTTGCCCCATTGTACCGAGATAAAGATTCTGGCCAATAAGCGCCATGCTTTTGTAAGCGCAAACTTTATTGTCAATGGTATACGGATATGCAATTGTTTCACGTGAAGCAAGATTGTATGAGTAAAGACCATTATTAGTAGCCATCCATAACAACTTACTGTCCTGCAATGTGATAGCATTTATATTATTTGCTGAAGAAAGAATATTAGGATCAATAAGAATATGCTTAAACTTACTGTTATGATAGATAAACAAACCTCCATCTGTAGCAATATAAAGATCAGTTTCTTCAGGGAGAAGTGCATTAACACCATATTGAATGATATCGGGAGCAATATGTATCAAGCCTCCTGATTCCGGTTTAAGTTGCCATAATCCCATACCATTTCCCATCCAGATATTATTTCCATCGGTTTCTGCTATGGCATTGACGCGTTTCAACTTTTCGTTGCCTCCGGGAATTGTATAAGTTTGCAATCTGCTTCCATCGTAACGTTCAAGAGTAGTGCCTGTACCAATCCATACATAGCCCAGAGAATCTTTATAAATATCATTTACAATAAGATCAGACAAACCATCGGCAACAGAAAGACCGCGGAAGATTGCAGGATTAGCGTACCCGCATAAATACAGGAATAATAAAAGTACAGTAAACGTATTTCGTTTGATGTGTTTGATCAGATATAGCATTATTCTTCTTAGCGCATGATTTAATAAGGCAAATATATAGATTTTTATCTCTGTTAATGAATTGTCACGCAAAAAGCTTCAATATTCTGTGAAGAATAATGAAGCCAGGAAAAACATAATTATAAAGATATTACTACTTATCAACTGTTTGTAAATGGCTGGTTTCTATAAGTTTATATTTTTTCTTTCCCATAGTTACTGTACAAGGTGCTGAAGCCGTATAAAACCATTTTCCATCACGGTTTTCAAGCAATACGGATGCTAGACTTTTACTAACAATATTTATCTCAGGAGTCTTTACTTCAAGACCATTCCCCATAAATATGATCTGATCATTCCCTCCCTTAACACCCCATAAAGCGTAAGTTGCTTTTGCCTCTATTTGTCCGGTTTTAACAAGATGTGCCGGATTATCAGAGGAGAGAATCAAATCATTGCGGCCATCGGTTTGCTCAACATAAATTGCAATAGCTCCGGCTATATCCTCACCCTTAATTGCAGGAAATGTAACATTGGTGATATGACTTGGTTCATTAACAGATGAAGGTTCATAAATAGCCACAAACGGACGACTCCATGCTTCTCCTTTTTGTCGTGCGACATAAGTCAGTGTAGACTGTTCTTTTAAATTATAGGGCATATCTGGCGTACGGCAATAGCCATCATTATACGGTGAAAGCGCTGAATATATTTCACGATCATTCTCCCCTTTCATCCACATATTCATTGTGATATCATCACCATCAGGCATATTCATTATATAAGTGGCTTTGATATCTTTTGCAGTCTTGGCCATTTTCTTGTCGAAGATATATGAATAAGCATATAGATGTGCACCGGCAAAGGCGAGTTCTTCAGTAGGTTGGAGATTCAGATCGGTACCATCGGTTGCTGTCACGTTCATGGTTTGCCCTAAATTATGATAAAAATAGTCGTGCATCTTATCACCTCCCAATTCTTTCCTGCTACGAAAGACATCGACATAATAACCTGTTTGCGGACTGGTAGTTACGATACTCGTCATACGGGTCTGATCAGCGCGGCTCTCGGGTTCCCGAAAGTAAAGTTCGCTGAAAGTAACGGGCATAAAGGGAGTCTCTGTGGTTGCTGCTTCAGGGAAAGATGACTGAACTTTAAAAGAGTGGTTACTTTTCATGATCGGATAAGATGAAATACCATCAACACATACGGTATTATGGCTGGGAAATTGCGAATAATACTCCAAGTAATCCAGTCCACTGTATGAACTCTTGCCAATACCTGCATCAGGAGCAAGCACATAACCTTTACCGTATAGTTCCATTGATATACCATTGGCATGCATATGATTGCCATCGCTCCCATTAAGCGATATCATCAGACTATGACGCGGATTCATTCCGTTGCGCTGCACCAGCCATGATACATTAGGGGCATAGAAAAGCGGTGAAACGTAATCTTCTATATTGCCGGCTTTTATAGCAGGGTTGAGTCCAATTGGCTTTTCATCAAAGAAGGAGCTGACTGCCACCCGGACATTCTGAGGAGATGCAACATCGATTTTTGGTTGTGGATAAAGACATTTATAGAGTGCAGTAAAATATTCTTCCTGAGCATTTTTATTATTGACCTGAGCATTTTGAATCATCTTGGTAAAGAATTCTTTCTTCAGATATGTGGGATGTGTATCGCCAAAACCGCAAATCATTTTATTAGGAAACAGATATTGCGGAGTTGCTGCAGCGGCTTTAGCAATGATGGGCATGCCTGCAACCAAATCATAATTGAGGTTACGGTCGAAAAGCGTGGTGAAACCAGAATAGTCGTGAAGCACTACGCTGGCATATCCCGGACATTCTGCCCAGATGCCGGTTTGCTGATCATAACCATAATCAGCCAGTTCCTGTAAACTCCACTGGCGTATGGAAGATTGATTCAACACATAGTCTATATAATAATTCCGCCCTTTACAGTCGCTATAATTCTCGTTGTCTTCAAGAATCATTCCGATATCCATAATATAGCGTGCCTGCATCAGATTCCAGTTATTGTGAGGCACTCCATTGGCTATAATATTATCTGCCCATTTTTTAAAACTACCAGCATAGATATCCATTGTTTCAGATTTTCTTTCAGCCAGATAGTTATAGAGAAAATCGTATAACGGAATAAGATCATAAAGTATTGACTCATGAATGACTTCGAAAGTAGTCATGCCCACCAATGTCTGTTGATGCCCATTATTAAGGTCTTTGGGCACATTGCGATAATAAATGCCTTGCATATAAGTATCGAAAACACCAGCAGCCAATTCAGCATATTTTTCCTCTCCGGTGAGCCAGTAAAGGAATGCTGCATCACGGGCAATACCTACAATTTCTTTATTCAAACCTTCTATGTTTCGCCCTGTTTTTGATGGATGAACAGATTCCATAATTCTTTCGGGTGTTGCATTGTTACAGAAAGTAATGTTACCGTTAACATCATCGTAAGGCAACACATCCTCAAGTCGTGGACGACCATGTGTAGCAACTGTACCGCGCGTTCCATTATATCGTACTGTTGGAACGGGTGCTCGCTCACCCCCTGCATGATCAAAAACCTCACCCCGAATATAGACATCGGTGGCACGTGAGTTCCAGTTCATGGCCAGTCGCGAAAGCAACCAGTCTGGCTGCGCATCAGTATAATCGATATATTTATCAGTCCGTTCCTTTAATTTAGTAAAGACATCAGCTGCCCATTGTTCTTGTTGTATCAGACTGATAATCTCTTCTTTGCCATCCTGTGTAGTCAGATAGCGGGGATGCCCATTGGGAAAATCTATTGTACTGACATTAATCTGCGCATTTATTATAGTAGAAAATAATAAGCAAATCAGCGTAAATGTGTTTCTCATTTTCAAATATAGTTTAACAATTCATTTTATATAGATACGAATAAAGGGTGATTAGTACTCAATCCATAATCAGTAAATTCGAATCAGAATGCTGATTAATACATATAAACAAAGATAAAGTACTAAAGGAAAAAACAGATCGTTTATGTCATTTCTTTTCTTCTCGTTTTCCTGATTTAATGCATATACGGATGCACAAAAGTGCAAACACGGATGCACTGCGGTGCATGTACGGATGCACAAAAGTGCATAGGCCTCTGCACCGAACTTTAAAAGAAGTTAAACGATTGCAGGCAGGGGTGGACTGAATCTGGCTGACTGATTGAAAGTAGTTGTCCTGAAAAGAGTTGACCGCAGATTTCACTCACCGAAAGCAGGAGATTAGAGTGATTTCATTTTCGGAACCAAATAAAAAATTAGCCGGAATCGTCTTTAAGGTTTGTCCGATTTCATTATTTTTACCACATCATACGAATGAAAGCGACTCAAGACTCAATTTAAAACAACACGGATTGGCTATTGAGTGTGAAGATAATCTTATACGAATAAAACATCATTAAAACATAAAAACCTTTTAATTAACCGTTTATCATCATGACAAAAAACAAAACCTTTCTCTCTCTTCTTCTTTTCCTTCTTAGTTTATCACCGATGCTGCAGGCGCAGGATTACCCGAAATGTATTTTACCGGGAGATTATCCCGACCCGACGATCATGCGCGACGGCAAGGATTATTATATGACGCATTCGCCGTTTTATTATGCGCCGGGGTTCCTGATATGGCATTCGGAGGATCTGATGAACTGGCAACCGGTGACGCGGGTGATGCCCGAGTATGAGGGCTCGGCTATGGCGCCCGATTTGCTGAAGTATAAAGACCGATATTATATTTACTATCCCGCTGCCGGCACGAACTGGGTGATCTGGGCCGATGACATTAAAGGGCCATGGAGCAAACCGGTCGATTTAAAGGTGGGTGGCATTGATCCGGGACATATAGTGGATGCGGATGGCAACCGATATCTGTATGTGGATAAAGGGGAATACATTCGCCTTGCAGAAGATGGCTTATCGACTATCGGCGCTAAACAGAAGGTTTACGAGGGCTGGGCGTATCCGCAGGAATGGGATACGGAGTGCATGTGCCTTGAATCGCCTAAACTGAATTACCATAACGGGTATTATTATATGACTTCCGCACAGGGCGGAACAGCGGGCCCGGCAACGAGCCACATGGTGGTTTCGGCACGTTCGAAGACGCCTGTAGGTCCATGGGAGAACTCGCCTTACAATCCGATTGTGCGTACCGATAACGATGCAGATCAATGGTGGTCGAAAGGGCATGGTACGCTGGTCGATGATGTGAACGGCAACTGGTGGATTGTGTATCATGCCTATGCAAATGGCTATCACACGCTGGGTCGTTCTACGATTATCGAACCGATTGAGTGGACTTCTGATGGCTGGTTCCGCACGAAGCAGACCAATGAACCGATCGTTGCCTCGACTCCGATTAACCATGGTTTGCAACTGAATGATGACTTCTCTGCTCCCGAATTGGGCCTGCAATGGACCTACTGGAAAGAGTATGCCCCTAAAGCCGTGTCGTTTAAGAAACCGGGCATCAGTCTGAAAGGGAAAGGGAATAGCCCAGCCAATGGTCGCTATCTATTGATGACGCCCGAAGACAAGAACTATACCACTGAGGTGGAAATCAATACCGGCAGCAATGGCATTGGTGGCCTGATGCTGTTTTACAATGAAGATGCATTTGCCGGCATTACCTCCGATGGCAAGAAATTTACCATCTATAAAGATGCAAACCATAAGGTAGAGGTGCCCAATACAATTGGAAAGAACTTCGTGGCACGTATCAACAATCAGGGAAATACGGTGAGTATGGAGGTGAGCAAGGATGGTGAATCGTGGACTACACTGGCCGATAACATCGATGTTTCGAAGCTGCAACACAACAATTTCGGTGGCTTCTACGCACTTCGCCCCGGACTGTTATCTATCGGAAAAGGAAGCACCGGGTTTAAGAACTTTACTTACAAGAACTCTATCCCTCAGGAAGAAGATATGGCGGCCTACCTCATGGTGTTTCACAAAGACGATACTCACAGTCTGCACATGGCCATCAGTCACGATGGATACACATTCACGGCGCTTAACGATGGCAATCCGGTGATTGCGGGAGATACCATTGCCGACCAGAAAGGCATTCGCGATCCGCACATCTACCGTGGTCCCGATGGTGCTTTTTATCTTTCGATGACCGACCTGCACATCTATGCACAGAAAGAAGGTTATCGTGACACCGAATGGGAACGTGAAGGACATAAGTATGGCTGGGGCAATAATAAGGGATTGATTCTGATGAAGTCTTGGGATCTGATCAACTGGTCGAGAGCGAATCTTCGCTTTGATGAACTATCGGCTCAGTTCAGTGAGATTGGTTGTGCCTGGGCACCCGAAACGATTTATGACGACAAGACCGGAAGACTGATGGTTTACTATACCATGAGATATCAGTTAGAACCCTGCAAGCTCTATTATTTCTACGTAAACGATGATTACAACAAGATGGAGTCGATGCCCGAATTACTGTTTGAATACCCCAACAAAAAGGTAACGGCGATTGATGCCGATATCACGAACGTCAACGGCAAATACCATATGTTCTATGTCTCGCACGATGGCGAGCCGGGTATTAAACAAGCAACATCCGACAGGGTAAATGGTGATTATCAATACGATGCACGCTGGTACGATCCTGAAGCTACAGCCTGCGAAGCGCCGAATGTATGGAAACGCATCGGAGAAGATAAATGGGTATTGATGTACGATTGTTATGGACAGAACGTGCACAACTTCGGATTCATTGAAACGCCCGACTTTGTCAACTTCGAAAATCTTGGACAATTCAACGAAGGGGTGATGAAGACGACCAACTATACATCGCCTAAACACGGGGCGGTGATTCATCTCACGAAAAAGGAAGCGGAAAGGTTAGAAAACCACTGGGCGAAGTAAAAATATATCTTAATATATGCCCCTTTTATCAGCAAGCGCTTGTCAGTTTATTGGCAAGCGCTTGCTGTCGTGTTGGGGATAGCTTGCCAGCAAACCGGCAAGCTATCCCCAATAAATAGGAAATTATAGGTTTTTTCTTTTCTACAGATGTGATTAAAACACTATATTTGCGACTAAATAATTGTAAGTAAGTCGCTAAAACAATGAAAATTGCATTAATTGGATACGGAAAAATGGGGAAAGAGATCGAAAAGATCGCCCTTAGCCGCGGACACGAAATTGTCAGCATTATCGATGTGAACAACCAGGACGACTTCGATTCAGAAGCTTTTCGTTCGGCAGATGTGGCCATCGAGTTTACTAATCCGCATGTAGCCTATCAAAACTATATACGTACTTTCAACGCCGGCGTGAAGCTTGTTTCGGGCAGCA
>CAMTOS010000076.1 GCA_947074195.1 uncultured Bacteroides sp. | reverse complement strand
ATTATTTGTCGTTTAATGGTGGTCGCTTTGAAAGCTAATGATTCGCAAGCATCTTACGGTTAGCGAAATATTTCATCAACCTATCATATAATGAATAAAAAGAGCTGTATTTATATATTATATGATAGGTTATGATTTTGTTTATGGACAGAATCAAGCCGTTTATTTAGCTATCTCTTTTTTCCATTTTTCGTATCGCTTCAGCACTTTCAATCCGTGATTGTTGTACCAGCTATATCCGTTTCTGCGCTCGTGACCAATTTCTGAAATATCACTTTTCTTCACTCCATCTCTATCACTAAAAAATGGTTCTGTTGTTTCCAAATCGTAAAAACGGGCCCATAGCGGATCACAATCGTCACAGGATACCATGCGGTAATCGCGTTTGCCTTCTTCGTTTACAAAATATTCTTTCTGTAAACCTGTGATTTTATAGGTGTTAAACCATTCTATGGCGCCTTCTACCGAGGCTATAACTTCGGGCGAAGGATTAGGTATTGACATTAGCAATAATGCTACATCGTCTGACTCCTGACCGCTGTATGAGGGCAATTCGTAGGCACGGGCTTTGGCGGGTTCCAGCGTTTTGGCATCGTGCTGGGCACACCAAACGGTGAGTTTGCCATCTTTTACAATCTGAGTGGCAAGTATGCAGTCCACTCCTTTGAAGAATGAAACGCGGGCTTGTTCTTTTATGGTCTGTGGCACAAATTCATAGGGCGACTGGCCTTCGTAGATATCACGAAGCACTTCCATAACGTTTACCATGGCGTTGTCGTTATAGGTGATGTGGGTATAATAACCGTAATCGCGGGGCCAGAACTGGGGCCATCCGCCATTTTCGTATTGGGCATTGAAGATGTATTGTATGCCATCGAGCACGGCTTGTTTGTAGCGCTCATCGCCTGTGGCATTGTAGAGTCTGGACAGATAGTGAATCTCAGTGATGGTGGCATCATTGTCGATGGTACTGTCGTTTACACGATTTTTTAGCTTCAATATTTCGGCCTTTTCTTCTGCCGAAAGTTCAACTTGCATTTTGATGTTCTTGGGCCATCCGCCGGTGGTTTGCTGATAGAGCAAAACGTTATCGCCTATGCGGATTGCTTCTGGAGTGCTGAAGAAGTCGTCTGCATATTTGGGAGCTTGTTTAACCCAATTTTTATAGGACATATCTTTTTGGGGTGCATTTTGTGCAGTCATAGTAAGGGCGCCGGCAAATAACGCGGCTGCCAGGTAAATTCGTTTCATGGTGTTTATTTTAGATTGTTCCAAAGATAGAAAAGTTTGCATGACTTTAGTTAATTGCGTCTATTAAAATATGTTTTTAAAATCCGGATAGATTTTGAGTGATATTCATTGAATAGTAAAATGACAACTATACTTTTGTATCTGTTTTATGCTTCTATTGATCCTGGAAATCAATAGGATGAGATTTATATTGAACTATTCTACAATTAATTTTATGAAGAAACGTGTAATACTTATTTTAAGTATGGCAATAATGCTGCTATGTAATACTGCCTGTGAAGAAGAAGATGGACGTGTCACACCAATGAAATGGAATGCGAGTATTAAATTTGATAAAAAAGGAAATGCTGATGATTGCTTTACTGTTAATCAGGCTAAGAAAATGGCTGACTAATAACTGATTTATAAATGTAAAAACTCCCGCCTGCACAGTAGCAAGCGGGAGTTTTTATATTTATACAATTATCTTTTAGAAGTTGAAATTGAATTTGCCGATAAAGGTTCTTGGTGCGGCCACATCCATGGGGCGTGCCGAATATTCTTTGTTAAATACATTGTTCACCTGAAACTGTACATTGATGTTTTTGGTAAGTTCTACACCTACACGGAGATCCATGGTGAAATAGCTTTTATTGTTTTCTTTCCAGTAAGTGTTGAGGTCGCCAAACAATAGATTGCGCACGATATCCATAACATCTTCGCTTTCTTTCGGACGCTCGTCTATAAGGAAATAATCACAGGCCAGTACTTTGCTTTTCCAAACGACATTACCACCAACTGTCAGGCGTTTCCACATGAAATCAACCCCACCTTTGATAGAGTGTTTGTTGCGGTATTTCAGATAATCAGAACGGTTTGATTTCGATTTGATGGCGAGGATATCATCGTTTTCGTCTTCCTGCTGATTCAGTTTATCAGAGTTTTTATCTCGTGGATCGGCATAAACATATCCCACGGTATACATTAGGTTAGCATTCTTGTTGAATTTGCAGATACCATTTGTCGAGATATCGAATCCCATGATGCTTGCATCGGCTACATTAATAAACTGGGCTCCGATGCCGGGCATCACACCACCGGTAATCATGCCAAGCATATTCGAGAAGTTGTCGATGTATTCGTAAGTTTCAGAATTGAACAGACCAAAGCGGAATTCAATCATGTTTTTATAACGGGTATAGAATCCGGCTACATCAAGAAAACCTTGTACAGGTCCGAAACTATAACCTTGTTTGATTCCGATTTCAGCACTATAACCGCTTTCTGCCTTAAGATTTGTATTTGGATAAGCAGCTACTCCACCGATATCTTTCATTACATATTTTTCGACAATAGAAGGATAACGATAACCTTGTCCGAATGAGCCGCGCAGATAAGTCATTTCTGCTAACTGGTAGTTAAGACCTCCGCGGAACAATGGTCGGAATGGCACTGATACGCCGAAAATATCGGTTTTTGCTTCTTTATAGTGCTTGTCTACACTATAGTATTCCAGACGAACACCGAGCGAAAGGTTCAGTTTATCGAAGAATTTATCATCGTACTGAAAGAACAGTGCTGCATTGTTACTGTTATGGTCTCCAGCAGACTCTGCATTGGCACGTACATATTCATAGGTAACACCGGTTGTGATCTGTGCAGTTTCAAAGCTTTTATTGAACTGATAGTCTACATAGGCTGACTGAGTTACATTTGATGGAATAATTCCCGATGATGAAGAGCCGTTCATATTACTAAGCCATGGCAACAACTCGTCTTCGCTCGACGGAAATGGTGTGTTGTTCATGAGCAGTGACATCAACTCTATATAGTCAGGGTTAGTGGCAGTAGGGAAATATTCTCCAAGCATTCCAAGTGCGTTGTTGGCCAGTCCCACGTAATCTTTCTTAAGAATATAGGGCAGGAATCTTTTGATCAACGTGCTTGGATTTTGTATCATATCTACCAGCTCGCCGGTTTTATCGAAATCATAACCCATATTATCGAGTAGCTCGAATGGATTAGTATTAGAGCGTGTATTTACAATCTTATCTGCTTTGCGGTAATAACGGCTCTTGATGCGATGAATGGTATTTTTCTCTGCATTGCTGTAACTGGCAAACGGATCGACATAGAAGGTATTGCCTTTACGTGCCATATTGGCCATCGGGGCAGGCTGATATGCATTCTCGGGTGAGCGCCACATAAAGAAACCGCCAAAATTGTTCCACAGGTAATTGAAATTCAATCCGTAGTTTAATCCCTGAATGTTTGGATCGTGGTAGGTCATGTTTCCTCCTACACGGAAGCGTGTGTTGTAATCGCCCATGCGATAGCCTTCATCATTGAAGAAATTGAATCCAACGCTGAAATCCAGGTTATTGATGCGGCGTGTATGTGATACATCTACTCCGTTATAGACCGGGTTCTTAAAGTTCTGCATTACATATTGACGAAGCAATGGTTTGTTTGGATGCTGGTTGCTTTCCCAGTATTCTTTGCTCCACCAGGCATTACTGCTGTTAGACGGATTACCATATACACCGGCATATACATTTACTTTTGTCTGAGGATCGAGTCCCGGACGGGCTGTACGTACATTGATCAGACCGTTAAGGGCAGATGAGCCATAGAGCACGGAAGATGCTCCTTTCAATACTTCTACCTGCTCGATGTTTTCCATCGGAATAGTGTTCCAGTTGATTTCACCATTTCCGGGTGTCAGTACCGACATGCCATCGACCAGAATCATGCTGCGGCTACCTACTCCGTATGTCCAGCCACTACCTGCACGAATCGACGGCTGTTTATCAGTAACATCTACACCTGGAATTGTATTGAGCACAGCTGACAGATCCTTGCCGTTTTGCTTGGCGATATCATCGGCTTTAAGCACATGCATGGATACGGTGATGTCGCTGAGCTTCTGTTCATAACGACCTGCACTAACCACCACTTCATCCATCATGGTGGTTTGCGCTTTTAAATAAATATTCTGATTGATATTAAATCCTTGTTTGGGATTTACAAGTATTTCCTGGGAATCGTAACCGATGTAACTAAAGGTTACGTAAATGTTTCCAACGGGCATATCGAGTTCATAATAACCGTCCATGTTGGAAATAGTGCCGGTTGTTTTGTCTTTAAATTTGTAATATACATTTACGCCAATAAGTGGGTCATTATTTCCGTATGAATAAATATAACCACTTAGTTTTTGAGCGCTTATATTATCACAAAAGACAATTGCTGCAAGTATCAAAAACACAATCCTGAGCGAACTCAATTCACGAAATTTTAAATGTTTACACATAAAGTTTGATAGTTAAAACCTAAAATAATATTCAAAAATCTCTATTACCTTAAATATATTTTGTTGAAAAAATCTTTTCCAATGGGGGTTTAACGCTGCAAATATACATATTTAATCTATAATATATTTATAAACATTAAATTACGTTCACGGCAGGTTGTATAAATGTTTCGCAAAACAGAGGTTGCTTCGGATGCTTTAAAACATTTATTCACACAGTGTGTTGCAATTGCGAATAATTATTATTTAATTTGCAGTGCTAAACTCACTAACACATTTATATTTATATTTTTTATGAGACACGCCTGGTTATACGGCATAGCAACCTGTCTTATAGCAGCTTTAACGGGCTGCCTTATGCAGTTTGCAACCGGTGGTGGTGTAGAAGCTTCGCTCTGGGAGTTTCCTTTAAACCTGATTTTACTATTATTTATTTTTTCTGCGGCTGCTACTCTTCGATGGGGATATCCGGCTTCTGGTATTTACAAGTATTTGCGCAACGCCGGCTTTAGTGCTGGAGTGTTGTCGGTTGGAATCATTCTTACACTGATTTCGGGACTTTTTATGCAGGATGCAGCATTGACTGATGAGTATGGCTCGACAGCTTTATCTGCCATTTTACATGCAACGGTTAATTCATGGCCTTTTGTGTGCATACTTATACTGCTGATGCTGATTTTGTGCACGATAATGATGGGCAGAAAAGTGCAATTCTCTCTTCGCTATTTTTCATTCCAATTGAACCATGCCGGTTTGTTTTTATTGATGGCTGCTGCTTTATTCGGTGCTGCCGATAAAAAGGAATACCGGATAATGGTGGGCGAAGGACGCCCTACTTCACTGGCTTACTCTAAAAACGGAGTGGCTGCAAAATTGCCCTTTGAAGTGCAGCTCGACGGATTTGATACAGAGTATTTTCCCAATAAACTTACTGTACTGGAGTTCGATACACTGAATGGCAATGTGCTACGACAATCTTTTAGTGATCTTCTGGCGCATACTTATATATATAAGGTAGATGGTTATGATATTGAGATTGGTTCGGGTGAAATCTATTCTGATTCCCTGGCTGTAAATATCATGGGCAATCAGTGGTTGCTGAATGTGGATTATGGACTGGGTTTTGCTCCGCTTGAAACGAATAAAGCGCTGATACTTAGTAAAGGTGGTGTGCGTCGTTATATGGCATCACTTTCTATTACTGATTTAGCGAGTGGCCATGAACAAAAGAATGCTGTCATGGTGAATCATCCCTGGGCTTATGGTGACAGTCACATCTATCTTGAGAATTATGTGCCGCACCAGGGAGTTGTTTTGCGTATTTCTACTGACCATTGGTTATGGATGGCTTATGCCGGTCTATGGGCTATGATTGCGGGTGCCCTGCTGATGTTTATTTCCGGACCTGTAGGATTTAAATATAATCGTGAGAATCCGGAAGATGGAGTATCAACCTTTAATACCGGTGAGTTATGATTACATGGAATAGTTTGCCGGCTTTTGTCGTTCCGTCGCTGATACTGGCGATTCTGGCTTTTATTGTATCACTATCGGTAAATAAAGCGGATTTAAATGCAGCACAGCGAAAAAACAGAACACGTATAGTGAGCGTGGCGATGTGTGGTGCATCACTGGTTTTTCTGGCTTTTATTATTTTGCTCTGGATCTCGCTGGAACGTCCGCCATTCAGGACCATGGGCGAAACACGCTTATGGTATTCGCTTTTCCTTCTTTTTATTGGCTGGATGACGTGGCTGAGAACTCGCTATAGTGGTGTGCTTGGACTTAGCATCGTAATGAGTGCGGTGTTTATGATAATTAATATAGCTCGCCCTGAAATTCATGAAAAAGAGTTGATGCCTGCACTCGATTCACTTTGGTTTGTGCCTCATGTAGTGGTTTATATGTTTGCCTATGCGCTGATAGGTTGTGCCTGTCTTATTGTATTGAATGAGGGTATTCGCCATCGATGGAAATCTAATCCCGAAGCACTGATGCATTGTGATAAACTGGTGTGGCAGGGACTGGCTTTGCTCACTATGGGTATGATTATGGGCGCTCTCTGGGCTAAACAGGCCTGGGGCGATTACTGGAGCTGGGATCCGAAAGAGACGTGGGCGGCTATCACCTGGATGATGGGGCTGATTTATATTCACCTGCGACTGAGAAAGAATGTTTCGCACAAAGTGGCTTATGTCGTGATTGTACTGATCTTCTTTTTATTTCAGATTTGCTGGTATGGCATCAATTATTTACCTGCAGCACAAAATAGCGTGCATGTTTATTCCTGATAAGAAACTCAATAATTACCAACTATAAAGACAATAATGTATGAGAAAAAGTTTTCTATTTACTATTGCCATGATTGCCTGCTGTGTGGTCATTATCTTTCTTTTCAGAAGATGTGCTTACTCGCGTGCGCTGGATGATTTACCGTTGAACGAACAGGTACTGATGATTTTTAAAGAAAAAGGATGTGTGGATTGTCACTCGGGCACTCCGAATCTGCCTTTCTATGCTTCTTTCCCATTAGTGGGAAAAACGGTTCATGAAGATATTGAAACCGGATATCGTGCTTTTAATATCGATCCTGTGGTTGCTACACTCGAAGCGAATGGAGTGCCTTCTGAAGTGGCGCTGGCAAAGGTGGAATATACGGTAACGTATGGTTCGATGCCTCCGGGGAAATATAAAGCGGCTCACTGGAACAGTAGTTTGACACGTGAGGATAAAGAGATTCTTTCTGCGTGGATTATGGAGAATCGCCAGAAGTATTATAGCACAGGACTTGCTGCTCCTGAGTTTATGAATGAACCGATTCAGCCAATGGTCGATTCGCTTCCGGTTGATCCGGCTAAAGTTTTCCTTGGTTTTGAGCTTTATCATGATATGCGTTTGTCGAAGAATAATCTGGTTTCGTGTGCTACTTGTCATCCGCTGGATAAAGCAGGTGTAGACCATCTTCAGTTTTCGAAAGGTATTTATGATCAGATTGGTGGTATCAATGCGCCAACGGTTTATAATGCTGCATTTAATCATGCGCAGTTCTGGGATGGACGTAAAGCTGATCTTGCAGCTCAGGCTGGTGGCCCTCCGTTTGACGGACTTGAGATGGGTTCTGAGTCATGGGAGGAGATTATCGAAAAACTATCAAAGGATCCTGAACTTGTGACGCAGTTCGATGCCATTTATCCTGATGGAATGACGGGTGATAATATTATGAATGCCATTGCCGAGTTTGAAATGACACTGATTACTCCAAATTCACGTTTTGATAAGTATCTGAAAGGTGATAAGAATGCTATCACTCCCGAAGAGGCGGAAGGCTATGCACTGTTTAAGGAGTTTGGTTGCGCTACCTGCCATGTGGGTCAGGCGATGGGTGGCCAGTCGTTTGAGTATTTTGGTATTCTGGCCGATTATTTTGGAAATCGTGAAATGCCTGCCGATCGCGAGATTATTCAGATTAAGGATCAGGGCCATTACAACGCTACTGAAAACGAAGCTGATTTACGTTACTTTAAAACGCCTAATCTGCGTAATGTGGCATTGACTCCTCCTTATTTGCATGATGGTACAATCGATAATCTGACAGAAGCAACAAACGTTATGCTAAAGTATCAGGTGAAGAAAAATGCATCGCCTGAACAGGTCGACAAAATAGTAAAATTCCTGCATACACTGAATGGCGAATATCAGGGTGCGCCTATGGCCATTTCTGAAGATTAACCAACAACAAAAACAAATATCCCCTTTGATGGAATTGCATTGAACTGTATTGAATTCCAATGATTTATTAATTTTGCACGAACTCCCATAAGTGAGTCTGGAATATCCGGACTTCTTATGGGAGTTACTCTTGAAAAAGCAATCGTAAATGAGTGCTGTTTTACTAACAAAAATCAAAAAATGATGTCTTTGGTTTAGATTAACTGGACATATTCTTTGAAGAATATGCTATTAAAATTATTATGGTAGAGAGCCTGATCATCGCTGACTTGGCTCTCTGGTGTCATAAGTTGTTCTTCGTTTAAGAAAGAAACCGGAGATATATCAAGGGGTTAGAATTCCTGAGTTTCGTCTTGCTCATTCATCGGTGCATCGCTGATGTTAGCTACGAATGTGCTACCCGAGAAGTTGTATGTAACTGTTTTAACGATATTACCTTCTACATTATAAGTATATTCTGTATCAAGCAACATTTCGCCGCCAACTTTGAATAGCTGAAGATAAACTTTGAAATTAGGATTGCAGTTTTTTGCATAGTCGGTACCTGCTGACCAGTTTACAATTGATTTATCGCTGTTCGATTCTGTAAATTCGCCTACAGCATTCGATCCTCTGTTGCCATTATCTTTCAACCAGTGAAATGTTCCTGCTTGCGAGTAAACAGTTACTTTCATATAAGTATCTGTTGGAATAACGCCTACTTTAGCAACGAATTTAGAAGATACACGGTTTAATGTAAATTCTTTGTAGATTGGATCAGCACCTACCCTAAGTGTTTCTTTGCAGAAGTAAGCATCAGGATCAATAACAATTACATTGTCATTTTGAGCCGTACCTAAAGCCGGTTTTTCTGCAGTTTGATAACTGGTTTGGTGTGCGAAACGTGCAGTGAATTCTTTATTCTCGGGAAGATAGATCTTGAAAGCCTGTCCTTCTTCAATCCAGCCGCTGTAAGGAGCGCCGTCAGTAGGATAATCTCCGTCCCAGGCTAACAATGGTGTACCATCTCCGTTCCAGGCACCATTTAGAATAGCATACTTAATAAGTCTTTTTCCGTCTACGGTACGTGTTAATGGTGAGTCGGTTTCATCTGTAGTAATGGTTGGTACTACGAGTTCACAAGCTACAAGTTTTGTTTGTTCTGTTGGTAAGTTTTCTGATTGTTCACAAGATGTGAATCCCAATGAGGCAATAACAGTCATTGCCAGCAATAAGTGCTTCTTCATAAAATAAAGTTGTAAATTAATAAATGATAAATGAGTCTGCATAAAGAATGAGCTAAATGCAGACTGCGTAATAAATTTGTTTGTTTGAATAATTGTTTGTTTTGTGCACACTTGTCTTAGGAAGAATAATAAATTATTCTTCTGTAAGGATTAGGTAAAACTGTTAGATATTAACATTTGTATTTGGTATCTGTAGTGCTGATTACCAAAGAAAATGTATGAGATGAGTTTTAAATAGTGTTCTCATAGGTCTAAAATGCTTTTGTTTAATGTTTTTGTGTGTGATGCAAAATGCATATGTTATTCAGATATATAATCCTCATTAGTTATATATCGCAACAAATATAGATGTATGTGCAATATTATACAAATATTAATGTAATTATTTATCTTAACATGTTGTAGAGCAGGAAAATGTTGAATTAAAGTAAAAAGTTTTCTTTCAGATTTTACATATGTTAATATATGCTTAATCCGGTTTATAAGTTAAACAATTTATGAAAAATAGTTGTTGAAATGGCACGTTACAACACTTTTTGAAGCTTTTCATAAAGATTTAATTTAACTAAACTAATTATAAGAAAAGAGTTATAAGAGCGCAGATAAAACCGAATATTATTACGATACCCGTAAAAATCATTCCACCCCAGAAAAGACGCTCATATAAAGATATGCCATCAATGGCCTTTCTGCCTGTTGAACGGTTTATTTTATCGTTCTTATTGAAACGTGTGATAAAATCTTCGAGTGGCTGATTTTCATTACATCCAATTAATAAAGTATGTTGTGTATTTGTTATAATATCCCAGAAGTTTATAACAAGCACGCGGGAGACATAGAGTCTGATAATGGAATTACCAGCAGACATATCATCTATAAGCGCGTTTAAAGGCCCCATTACCCTACCATTGGAAGAAGTGTTTATGGCTGATGTATTATAATTGGTGTATGGCGATGTGACTATATGTATATCGGTAATCTGAAGATGATGAATATCATAAAACTTTTTCCAGCCATAGGCAATGCGGATTCCGTGGGTGTGTACACTTAACGTTACATCACCGCCCGGAATCTCTGGAATATGATTTATGCATGGATTATAAAGACCTGTTACATTAGGATTGAGGGTATGCTTAAAGATATACTGCCCAATGCGCATATCGTCCGGAAATTCGGGGCACTTTATGTCGTCTAAGTCCTCGCATTCTCTATTATGATATAATACACCCACCATGTCGTCGAATAGTTAACTGTTATTTAAATATAACTAATAAACGGATGGAATTGTTCTATGCTTTATTGTAAATATATCATAACATTTCCACTTATTTGTAATAATGAGATCTCGCACAGCTTTGTGTTGAAGCGTGATGAAAGTAAACGCTCTTCGGCATCGAGTAAACTCTTCTGTGCTTCGCGCATTTCAATACCTGAAAGATCGCCAAGCATGTAGCGGTCCATGGCAATGCTATAGTTATCTTTGGCAGTAATCAGGTTCTGACTTTCGAGGTGAACCAGTTTTAAATTATTTTGATAAGATTGCCACAGATTGCTAAGGCCGGCACGTAAAGCCTGTTCCAGTTCGTCGCGCTGAAGTTGCGTATTTCGTACGGCTATATTGGCGTTCTGACGCTCGCGGCGACGATTGCCATCCCAGATATTAATCCCAACAGTTACTCCGCCGTTAAAACCGAAATTGTTTCGCTTGCTGTTTACATTTATATCATATTTGTTGTAGGTATAGCCGTATCCGGCATTCAGGGAAACATACGGGTAGTTGCGCGATATCACCTTTTTATAATCTAATTGCGCGATGGTAATGTCCTGATCGGTTCGCAGCAATGAGGCATTGGTCAATAGTGTGCTTTCCCAAAGCATCTGATAATCGAGCTGTTCTTTTAGCATGATGATGGTGTCTTTGATACAAAGCGGTGCATCGACTCTTGGCATGGCCATCCATTCGTTCAGATTGATAACTGATGACTGGAGTGCTTCCTGCTGCTTCAGGTAACTGGCGTGATCGGCATTGTAATCTACTTTCGCCTGCTGATAGTCCAGGCCCGAGAAATTACCGATGCGATAGCGTTCTTCTACAATTCGCAGACGCTCACGCGAAAGTTCCATTGAATAACGGAAATTCTGAAGGCGGAGCTTTTGCTGAATGTAGTTGTAATATTCGGCAGTGAGTCCGGCCACAAAATCTTCTATAGCGATGCGTGTATTGGTCTCGCCTTGTCGCTCCAGTTCTTTCAGCTTCTGATAGTTGGCCTGAATGTTGAGTCCGTCGAAAATGGTCCAGTTTAGCGTTACGCCTAAATTTATGGTCTGATCGAATACATTATTATCGGTACTCACCTCGCCTGTGCTGCGCAAGGTGGTGCTGGTGTTATCGACGGTTGTACGGTAGCTTCCGCTTAAATCGAGCGTGGGCAAATAGCCGGCATTGGCTGCAGTGGCATTGTTGCTGCTGATTTGTTCGAGATTATGCGCTATACGCAACGCATAGTTATTCAGCAAACCGATGTCCAGACAGGTTTGCAGGGTAAGTGTATCTGCCGGAAGGCTTTGTATAGGTTGATCCTGAGCTGCAGCTGTGCTAATAACTGACAAACTTACTACTGCGCAGGCTATTTTATTTCTTAATGAATATCTTTTCATGATTCTTTTCCTGTTTTAGATTCAATAATCATCACATTCTTAGGCTTACGGCTGGTCGAGATAAAGCTGTAGATTGCCGGAACGATGTACATGGTGAGTAGTGTCGATATCAGCATACCGCCGACTACTGCTGTCCCCATGGCAATACGCTGATTGCTACCCTCGCCAGTGGCAAATGCCAGAGGAAGAAGTCCGAGGATGGTCGATGCACTGGTCATCAGGATGGGGCGAAGACGTTGCAATGAGGCTTCTTTCAAAGCTTCCATTTTTTCTTCACCGGCATCTTGTTTCTGATTGGCAAACTCTACGATAAGGATACCGTTTTTGGCAACAAGACCGATGAGCATAATGATACCGATCTGGCTAAAGATGTTCATGGTAATGCCGGCCGACTGCATGAAGAGTAATGCCCCTGCAATAGCAAGCGGAACGGTTAGCATAATGATAAACGGATCTTTGAAACTCTCGAACTGGGCGGCAAGAATAAGATAGATGAGCACAATGGCCAGCACAAATGCAAACATCAGACTTGATGAGCTTTCGCGGTATTCTTTTGAATCGCCGGCCAGTGCCGTACGGAAACTGTCATCGAGTGTTTCTTTGGCTATCTTATCCATTTCGTCAAGCCCTTCACCGATGGTTTTACCGGGAGCGAGTCCGGCTGATATAGTAGCCGACACGAAGCGGTTATAGCGGTAAAGCTGTGGCGGAGCAATACCCTCGGCCAGTTCAATAACGTTGTCAAGCTGTATCATTTCGCCTTTATCGCTGCGGATATAAATCGATTTTAAATCGGCAGGTTTATTGCGTTGCTGACGGTTAATCTCGCCAAGAATTTCGTATTGTTTACCATTCATATAAAAGTAACCCATACGTTGTCCGCTCAACCCATATTGCAGGGTCTGTGCAATGTTGCGGGTACTCACTCCCATTACACTCGCTTTGTCGCGGTTGATATGAATGCGCGATTCCGGTTTGCTGAATTTCAAATTCACATCGGACATCTGGAATACGGGGTTTTCATAGACTTTCATCATGAACTCTGGCAATATCTCCTGAAGTTTTTCAAGGTTGGTGGCCTGCAATACATACTGTACCGGCATACTACCACGACGACCACCGAAAGAGGAAGATTGTTGCACAAACGAACGAGCCTGTGTTTGTGTTTGTACTGCCTTCGATAGTTTTTCGGCAACGTCCATCTGGGTATAGTCACGATCCTGCATATCTTTCAGAGTGATACGCACATGACCACTTCCGCTCGATACACGGGCAGTCACAGCTTTGGCATCAGGAATGATAGAATCGACCAGATGATTGATGTTTTCAGTATAATCGCGAATGAACTCATAGGTAACACCTTCTGCCCCACGTGTGCTGATGCTGATTTGTGAACGGTCTTCCAGCGGTGCCATCTCGGCGGGTATGCTGCGCCACATATAAACAATGGCACCAATGGTGAGCAATACAAAAGGAATGGCTATCCAGCGCACTTTCAGGAACGCGTTCAGGGAGCGGCTGTAATAATGGTTCATACCTTCGAAGAAAGGTTCTGTCCTGGTATAGAACCAGCCTTTCTTTTCGCGCCGTACCAGTAGTTTGGTGGCAAGCATCGGCGTAAATGTCAATGCGGCAAAAGAAGAGATAATTACCGAGCCGGAGATTACAATACTAAATTCGCGGAACAAACGGCCTGTCATACCATCCATAAAGAGAATCGGGAAGAATACGGCAACCAGTGTGATGGTGGTCGATATTACGGCAAAGAAGATTTCCTTTGCTCCTTCGATACCGGCTTCTTTCGGGGGCATACCACGCTCGATGCGGACATAGATGTTCTCGGTCATTACGATGGCGTCATCGACTACCAGACCAACTGCCAGCACCACGGCAAGCATGGAGAGTACATTGATAGAGAAACCGGCTATATACATGACGAAGAAGGCACCAATAAGCGATACCGGGATAACGATACACGGAACGAGCGTTACACGCCAGTCACGAAGGAAGAGGAAGATAATGATAATTACCAATGCAAAAGCTATGAATACAGTATCTTTTACTTCATTGATTGATGCGCGGATAAATTTGGTACTGTCAAATCCATAATCGTACACTACATCTTCGGGCAAGTCTTTTTGCATGCGCTCCATACGTTCGTATACAGCGTCGGCAATCTGAATGTGATTCGCGCCAGGTTGCGGAATAACGACTACCCCAACCATAGGAACACCATTCATTTTCATGTAGCTGCGGATGTCGGCAGGGCCAAGTTCGGCACGACCGATATCGCTGAAACGGATGATGCGGTTGTTATCTTCTTTAATAATCAGATTGTTGAATTCTTCTGCTGTATGCATCAGACCGAGCGTACGAATGGTCAGCTCGGTATTATCCCCTTCAATACTACCTGATGGTAATTCCACATTTTCTTTATCGATGGCATTCTTTACATCGGTTGGCGTGATGCCATAGCCCGACATCTTGATAGGATCGAGCCAAAGACGCATGGAGTATCTTTTTTCTCCCCAAATGGATACACCGCTCACATCGGAAATGGTTTGAAGCTGTTCTTTTACGGTAAGATCGGCGATCTCGCTCAGTTCAAGTAAAGAGCGTTTATCGCTTTGCAGGGCCACCATCAGAATAGGCATAGCATCAGCATCGGCTTTTGATACGGTTGGCGGGTCACAGTCGCGTGGCAGAAAGCGCTGAGCACGCGATACTTTATCGCGTACGTCGTTGGCAGCGGTTTCCAGATCGACAGAGAGTTCGAACTCTACGGTGATACGGCTTTGACCCTGCTGACTGACACTCGATAATGAGCGGATACCGGGAATACCATTGATGTTTTGTT
>CAMTOS010000075.1 GCA_947074195.1 uncultured Bacteroides sp. | reverse complement strand
AAATATCAATCGACGAAATAAAAAAGCTGCCTAATGTGAAGTTTATAAACATTACAGGTGGTGAACCTTTTGTGCGCGAGGATTTAGAGGATATTATTGAAGTGTGTTTTCAAAAATCTCCGCGAGTAGTTATTTCTACTTCAGGATGGTTTGAAGATCGCATAATATCCATGGCTAAACGCTTTCCTAAAATCGGTATTCGTATTAGTATTGAGGGATTGTCGAAAAAAAATGATGAATTGCGTGGACGTGAAGGTGGCTTTGATAAAGGGTTGCGCACGTTGCTCCGTTTGAAAGAGATGGGCTTGAAAGATATTGGTTTCGGTATTACTGTATCAAATCATAATTCGGCCGACATGCTTTCTCTCTATCAGCTATCGAAATCTCTTGGGATGGAGTTTGCAACTGCTGCTTTTCATAATTCTTATTATTTCCATAAAAGCGATAATCTGATTACAAATAAAGATGAGGTGTGTGCCAATTTTGAGCAGCTTATAGAATGGCAGCTGAAAGAGAAACATCCGAAATCTTGGTTCAGAGCTTACTTTAACAAAGGGTTGATTAATTATATAAATGGTAAGCCCAGATTGCTTCCTTGTGAAGCCGGACTGGTAAACTTCTTTGTGGATCCGTATGGCGAGATTTATCCGTGCAACGGACTGGAAGATAAATACTGGAAAGAAAGTATGGGAAATATCCGTAACGTTGACTCTTTTGATGAAATCTGGCAAAGCGAACAGGCTGAGCGCGTTCGTGAGCAGGTAAGAAATTGTCCTAAGAATTGCTGGATGGTAGGTACAGCATCACCAGTAATGAAAAAATATATTCAACAACCTTTGCGTTGGGTAATGTTAAATAAATGGAACGTGCTAAACAATAAGCCCGTTGCATTCGATAATGAAAAGTAGATGAAAATTGTAGTAACCGGTACGCGTGGTATTCCCGGAATTCAGGGTGGAATAGAAACGCATTGCGAAGAGCTTTATCCGCGGATAGTGGATGATGTTCATAAAGTAATAGTGGTACGTCGTCCGCAATTTAAAGCAGCCGGTTATGATGTTCCGAACTATGAAGGGGTTGAAATAAAAGATCTTAAAACGATTTCGGGCAAATATTTTGAAGCTTTTACACATACACTTCATGCGGTGTGTTATGCGAAAAGCATTGGTGCTGATATAGTACATATTCATGCAATCGGGCCGTCGCTGATTACTCCGGTGGTGAAGTTGCTTGGTATGAAAGCTGTGATTACCCATCATGGTCCGGATTATGACCGCCAGAAATGGGGAAATTTCTCGAAGCGAATTTTGAAATTAGGAGAGAAATGGGGTGTTAAATATGCTGATAATGTAATTGTGATTTCGAAGCATATCGAGTCTTTGATTCAAAATAAGTATGGAGTTAAAGATAAGATGCACCTTATTCATAATGGAGTGAAACTCTCTTCTGCTGCTAGTGATGAATTTGTTCATCAAATGAATCTGACGCCTGGAAAATATATATTGGCTGTGGGACGATTTGTAGAGGAGAAGGGCTTTGATTTGCTGATTCAGGCTTATGCAAACTGTAAAAAGCATGATATGAAACTCGTTATTGCGGGGGATGCGGACCATCCGGATCATTATTCTGAAAAATTAAAAGAAATGGCAAAACAGAATGATGTGATATTAACGGGATTTATTCAGAAAGATCAGCTTGCACAGCTTTATGCAAATGCATTTCTTTTTGTATTGCCATCGTATCATGAAGGTTTACCTATTTCCTTGCTTGAAGCGATGAATTGTAATTGTAACGTTCTTGTAAGTGATATACCGGCAAACGTAGAAGTTGGCTTAAATGAAACTGATTATTTTAAATGTGGCGATGTGTTCGATTTAACGAACCACCTGAACGATAAGTTAGAAGGTAATAAGATTCTGTGTCATTATGATATGCGAAAATATGATTGGGATTATATTGCTATGCAGACTAAAAAAATTTATGATTCTTTACTTAAAAAAACAATATAGATAGTATGGATGCGTTATATACACGAATGGACAGCTCATCTGTCAAAAATGTAGCCCCCCTTAAAGTTAAAACGAATAAGATGGTAAAACGAACAGTTGATATTGTTGTTTCATCGATTGTTTTGATCGTGCTTTTTCCCTGGGTTTATGTCTTTGTGGCGATTAGTATTAAAACTTATATGCCTGGTCCGATTTTCTTCAGACAAAGACGAACCGGGAAGAATGGGCGTATTTTTATCTGCTATAAATTCAGGACGATGGATGCCCGTAATCGCTCTGATGTTTTTGTTGACCCTGAGATGAATCATTATTCTTTAGGGAATTTTCTTCGTACAACAAGTATCGATGAGTTGCCTCAGTTCTGGAATGTATTAAGAGGCGATATGTCTGTTATTGGTCCACGTCCGCATATGCTTGTGCATGATGAAGAATATTCATCGGCAATTCCTGAATATCCCATGCGATATGCTATTAAACCCGGCATCACCGGATGGGCACAGGTAAATGGCCTTCGTGGAGAACGCGATCTTAAACGCGTGAAAATGCGTATCAACTATGATTTATGGTATATTCAAAATTGGTCACTAATGCTTGATATCAAAATTATGTTCCGCACGGTGGGCGTTATGATGAAGAAGCAATAAGCGTTGTTGTAGATTATTTTCTTATTATAAATGAATTTGCCGATAATGAAACAGTGTTTCTTATCGGCAAATTTTCGTTTAAGCAGAATATAGTCAATAAGTATACACTTCTTTTTACAATTACTCAATTATTTTTTTACTTTTGTGGGAAAGTAATGTGTCTTATATTATTCAATGATTTTTAAATATGCGTTTCACTGAAACTGAAATAGATGGAGTCTGGCTTATCGAGCCGAATGTGTTTTCGGATAGCCGTGGCTATTTTATGGAATCGTTTAAACAGGATGATTTTGAGAAGCATATCGGTGAGGTGAATTTCATTCAGGATAATGAGTCGAAATCATCGTATGGTGTTTTGCGCGGATTGCATTATCAGAAAGGAGAGTGGAGTCAGGCTAAACTGGTCAGAGTCATAAAGGGCGAGGTGCTGGATGTGGCTGTTGATCTTCGTCAGTCTTCGCCGACATTTGGTAAGCATGTCGTAATGCTCTTGTCAGAAGATAATAAACGTCAGCTTTATATTCCCCGCGGTTTTGCTCATGGCTTTCTGGTGTTGAGCGATGAAGCGATATTTACCTATAAAGTAGATAACAAATATAATCCTGAAGCTGAAACATCTCTTGCATATAATGATCCTGCTTTGAATATACACTGGCCTGTTGCAGAAAGTAGTCTTGTTCTATCTGAAAAAGATTCTTTGGCGCCTTTATTGAAAGACGCTTATTTGTTTAAGTAATAATAATTATTCCAATTAATAGAATGAAAATAGCTGTTGTCGGAACGGGTTATGTCGGTTTGGTTACGGGTACCTGTTTTGCTGAAACCGGAAAAGATATTGTGTGTGTAGACACCAATAAAGAAAAGATTGAAGCTCTGAAAAAGGGGATTATACCTATATATGAACCGGGTCTTGAAGATATGGTTCATCGTAATATGAAGTCAGGTCGCCTTAGTTTTACTACATCACTGGAATCTTGTCTGGATGAAGTGGAGGCAGTGTTCTGCGCAGTAGGTACTCCACCGGATGAGGATGGTAGTGCCGATTTGCGTTATATGCTCGAAGTGGCACGCACCATTGGCCGCAATCTGAATAAATATGTATTAGTGGTTATCAAAAGTACAGTTCCTGTAGGTACCTCAGAGAAAGTGCGCAAAGCCATTCAGGAAGAATTGGATAAGCGTGGTGTTGACATCACTTTTGATATTGCTTCGAATCCTGAATTTCTGAAAGAAGGAAATGCGATAAACGACTTTATGAATCCCGACCGTGTAGTGGTTGGCGTTGATTCTGAACGTGCGCAAACCATTATGACGAAGCTTTATAAGCCATTTATGCTGAATAACTTCCGTGTTATTTTTATGGATATTCCATCTTCAGAGATGACAAAGTATGCTGCCAATTCAATGCTGGCCACCCGCATCAGTTTTATGAATGAAATAGCTAACCTTTGCGAAAGAGTAGGTGCTGATATAAATATGGTACGCAGTGGTATTGGCTCGGATACCCGTATTGGCCGAAAGTTCTTATATGCAGGTATTGGTTATGGGGGTTCTTGTTTTCCGAAAGATGTGAAAGCATTGATTAAAACCGGCGAACAGAATGGATATCAGATGCAGGTGCTTGAAGCTGTTGAGAATGTAAATGAAAAGCAGAAAGGTTTATTGTTTGATAAACTTTCTTCAATATTTGATGGTCATCTTGAAGGAAAAACTATTGCGATCTGGGGTTTGTCTTTTAAGCCTGAAACTGATGATATGCGCGAAGCACCCGCTCTGGTATTAATCGATAAATTGCTGGATGCCGGTTGTAATGTGCGCGTATATGATCCGATAGCTATGGAAGAATGTGAGCGTAAAATCGGCGATTCGGTCTATTATGCCAGCGATTTGTATGATGCAGCAGATGGTGCAAATGCACTGATGCTTCTGACGGAATGGAAAGAATTCCGTTCGCCGGTATGGAATAAAGTGGCCGATAAAATGAAACAAAAAGTTGTTCTTGATGGCCGAAATATATATGATAGAAAAGAGATGGAAGAATCTGGATTTATATATCGCTGCATCGGATATTAAATCATTATCAACGATCTGTAAAATATAAGTTATGAAAAAACCGAATCCAAATTTGTAATCAGATTGGATTCGGTTTTTTTAGTTAAATATATTGTGATTTTTATCTGTTTGTATTGGAAGAAGTATTATATTAGAGAAATAATTATTAATTTATTGATGCACAAAAGATAAAAAATGCGCAAACGATTGTTTATTAGTTATTAGGTATTAATATTAAGATTTTTGTAGATTTTAATTAATAAATTGTATTTTTGTTGCCCTAAGGAGAGCTTTAACATATTTATGGTAAAAGATTTATTAACCCCCAACTATATCTTTGAGTCCAGTTGGGAAGTATGCAATAAAGTTGGTGGTATTTATACGGTACTTTCAACAAGAGCCAACACTTTGCAGAACGTTTTTCATGACAGGTTGTTTTTTATTGGTCCCGATATATGGTTAGGTAAAGAGAATCCATTGTTTATTGAATCTGATGAGCTTTATGCAAACTGGAAGCATCATGCTCTTAAAGAGAATCAACTTTCCCTTCGTATCGGCCGTTGGAATATTCCGGGCAACCCAATTGTAATTTTAGTAGATTTTCAGCCCTTCTTTGAAAAGAAGAATGATATATATGCGGAGATGTGGAATCTGTATCAGATTGATTCTCTCCATGGTTATGGAGATTATGATGAAGCTTCTATGTTTTCGTATGCTGCCGGTAAAGTAGTTGAGAGCTTTTATCGCTACAATATTTTCCCGGATACGAAAGTAATATATCAGGCGCATGAATGGATGACAGGTATGGGTGCCTTATATCTTCAACATGCAGTTCCTGAAATTGCTACTATATTCACTACTCATGCCACATCGATAGGTAGGTCTATTGCAGGGAATAATAAACCATTGTATGATTTCTTATTCTCTTATAATGGCGATCAGATGGCTCAGGAGTTGAATATGCAATCGAAACATTCCATTGAAAAACAAACGGCACATGCAGTCGACTGTTTTACAACTGTTAGTGAAATCACAAATCGTGAGTGTGCTCAGTTGCTGGAAAAACCGGCTGATGTGATTTTAATGAATGGTTTCGAAGATGATTTTGTGCCACAAGGCTCGACCTTTACAGGTAAGCGGAAACGTGCTCGAACACTGTTGCTGAATGTTGCCAATAAATTAATGGGGACTTCGCTTGATGACAGTACGATAATTCTGGGTACAAGTGGCCGATATGAGTTTAAAAATAAGGGCATTGATGTTTTTCTTGAATCGCTGAACAGGCTTAGACAAGACCCGCGGTTGAAGAAAAATGTTGTTGCATTTATAACTGTTCCGGCATGGGTGAAAGAGCCTCGTGAAGATCTGCAGGAACGAATGCAGAGTCGTCAGACGTTTGATACTCCATTGGAAAAGCCGTATATAACACACTGGCTGAATAATATGGAGTACGATAATGTGCTGAATATGCTGCAATACCTTGGCATGAATAATGCGCCTGAAGATAAAGTGAAAATAATTTTTGTTCCTTGTTATCTTGATGGAAAAGATGGTATCTTTAATAAAGATTATTATGACATTCTTCTGGGTGAAGATTTGAGCATTTATGCTTCTTATTATGAACCCTGGGGATATACGCCACTTGAGAGTGTCGCTTTTCGTGTACCTACAGTTACTACTGATCTTGCAGGTTTTGGTCTGTGGGTAAACAGTCTGAGAAATCAGCACGGTATTAATGATGGGGTAGAGGTTCTGCATCGTTCTGATAGCAACTATTGTGATGTTGCCGAAAACATTAAGGAAACTATTTTGTTTTTTAACAAAAAGACCCCTGCTGAAATTCGCAGTATACGCAAACGTGCTGCTGATGTAGCTGAAAAAGCCCTTTGGAAACATTTTATTCAATATTATTATGAAGCATATGACGTGGCATTGCGCAATGCGGCCAAACGTCTTTTTGAGTAACTATATTATTAAGTAAATAAATACATTATGAAAATTAAGGTTAGTAATGTGAACACGCCTAACTGGCAAGAGGTTGATGTAAAATCTCGTATTCCTGAAGCATTAGAAAAACTGTCAGAAATCTCACGCAATATTTGGTGGGCATGGAATTATGAAGCCACTGAGCTATTCCATGACCTTGATCCTGCTCTATGGAGAGAAGTCGGACAGAATCCGGTATTATTACTCGAAAGAATGAGCTACGAAAAACTTGAGGCTTTGTCTAAAGATAAAGTGATCATTCGCAGAATGACCGATCTTTATACGAAGTTTAAAGAATATATGGATGAAAAACCGGATGCTAAGCGTTCTTCTGTTGCATACTTCAGTATGGAATATGGTTTGACACCTGTTCTTAAGATTTATTCTGGTGGTTTGGGTGTACTTGCCGGTGACTACCTAAAAGAAGCTTCGGATAGCAATGTAAATCTTTGTGCGGTAGGTTTGCTTTACCGTTATGGATATTTTACTCAGACTTTGTCTATTGATGGACAACAAATCGCTAATTATGAAGCTCAGAACTTCGGACAACTTCCTATAGACCGCGTTTTGGATAAGGATGGAACACCAATGGTTATTTCTGTTCCTTACAATGATTATTTTGTTCATGCTAATGTGTGGCGTGTAAATGTAGGTCGTGTCCCTCTTTATCTTCTCGATACAGACAATGAATTGAATAGTGAATATGACCGCCCGATTACGCATCAGCTTTATGGTGGTGACTGGGAAAATCGTTTGAAACAAGAGATTCTTCTTGGTATTGGTGGTATGCTTGCTTTGAAAGCACTTGGTATTACTAAAGATATCTATCACTGTAACGAAGGTCACGCAGCATTAATTAACATTCAGCGTCTTTGCGATTATGAAGCTACCGGTCTGACTTTCGATCAGTCTATCGAACTGGTACGTGCATCGTCTTTATATACTGTACATACTCCTGTACCAGCTGGTCATGATTATTTTGATGAAGGCTTGTTTGGTAAATATATGGGTGCTTATCCGGCGAAAATCGGTATTTCGTGGGATGACCTGATGAATTTAGGACGTAATAACCCCGGAGACAAGGATGAGCGTTTCTGTATGTCTGTCTTTGCATGTAATACTTCTCAGGAAGTTAACGGTGTTAGCTGGCTGCATGGTAAGGTTTCGCAGGAAATGTTTGCATCTATCTGGAAAGGTTATTTCCCTGAAGAAAGTCATGTGGGTTATGTAACCAATGGTGTTCACTTCCCATCATGGTGTGCTACTGAGTGGAAGCAGCTTTATGGCAAGTATTTCGATGCTAACTTTATGCACGATCAGTCTAATCCTAAAATCTGGGAAGCTATCTATAATGTAGCCGATGATGAGATATGGAAGACTCGTATGGTGATGAAGAATAAGCTGGTTGATTACATCCGTAAACAATTCCGCGATAACTGGCTGAAGAATCAGGGTGATCCTTCACGTATTGTTTCTTTGATGGATAAAATCAATCCAAATGCCTTGTTAATCGGTTTCGGACGTCGTTTCGCTACTTATAAACGTGCACACTTGCTGTTTACAGATTTGGAACGTTTGTCTAACATTGTAAACAATCCTAATTATCCTGTTCAGTTCCTGTTTACCGGTAAGGCTCACCCTTATGATGGTGCAGGTCAGGGATTAATTAAACGAATTATTGAAATTTCTCGTCGCCCTGAATTCCTTGGTAAGATTATCTTCCTCGAAAACTATGATATGCAGCTTGCACGTCGTTTGGTATCTGGTGTAGATATCTGGTTGAATACACCAACACGTCCATTGGAAGCATCAGGTACATCGGGTGAGAAAGCATTGATGAACGGAGTTCTTAACTTCTCTGTTCTTGATGGCTGGTGGCTCGAAGGTTACCGCGAAGGTGCAGGTTGGGCATTGACTGAAAAACGTACTTATCAGAACCAGGAGCATCAGGATCAGTTAGATGCTGCTACTATCTATAGTATTCTTGAAACCGAAATTCTTCCTCTTTATTATGCCCGCAACAAGAAAGGCTATTCTGAAGGTTGGGTGAAGACTATCAAGAACTCTATCGCTAAGATTGCTCCTCACTATACCATGAAACGTCAGTTGGACGATTATTATAGCAAATTCTATGATAAAGAAGCTAAACGCTATAAATATCTGGCTGCTAACGATGATGCTAAAGCTAAAGCGATTGCAGAATGGAAAGAAGAAGTGGCTGCAAAATGGGATTCTATTGAAGTGGTATCTTCTAATGTAGAAGAGCTTTCTAAAGGATGCATTGAAAGCGGTAAAGATTATCAGGTTACTTTCGTTATTGACGAAAAAGGACTTAATGATGCTATCGGACTGGAAATTGTTACCACCTATACAACTGTAGATGGTCAGCAACATGTTTATTCAGTTGAACCATTCCATGTGGTGAAGAAAGATGGAACACTTTATACTTTCCAGGCAAACTATAGTTTATCAAATGCAGGAAGCTTTAAAGTAGGATATCGTATGTTCCCTAAAAACAGCGATCTTCCACACCGTCAGGACTTCTGCTACGTTCGCTGGATCGGCTAATAGTAGGAAACTAAAATATTTAAGAATCTCTCACCTGTATAAGGTGGGAGATTTTTTTTGCACCTGATGGCCAGGTACAAAAAAAACTCCATAAACTAAATTGTCTATGGAGTTTTATATGTTTAGAATCCCCGATATTAATCCAGCAATTCTTTGATTTTTTCGTAAAGTTCGTCACCACGAAGATTTCTTTCAAGGATAACGCCGTCTCCGCCTACAAGGATAGTCGATGGAATTGAAGAGATACCATATATACTTGCACCTTCACTTTGCCAACCTTTAAGGTCAGACATCTGTGGCCATGTCATATCCATTTGTTTGATGGCATTTTTCCATGCGTCAGCACTATTATCAAATGATACACCTACAATTTCGAAGTTTTTGTTTTTGTATTTCTTGTATAGTTCTACCAGTTCAGGCATTTCTTTGCGGCATGGACCACACCAGCTTGCCCAGAAATCAATCAATACAAGTTTGCCTTTTCCACAATAATCAGAGAGGCTTACTTCTTTGCCTTCAGGATCATCCATAGTCAGGTTAGTAAACTTGTTGCCGGGCGATGTCGCTTTTTCGCTTTTCACCTGCTGGCTGATTCTTTCGATGCCCGGATCAGTGTCAAAGTTAGAAGGAATCTGGCTAAGAATATTTTCCTTTTCAGTCAGAGTCAGATCATAAACAAACGATTTAAAGATATCCACACCCACAATGTTATGAATATTGACTTCGATTGCATTTTTTACAATCGCTTTCATCTGTTCATTAAGTTCCTCATATTTCGTCATTAAATCTTCAGACTCTTTTTCAGTCATGGCAGGATTTCTGAAAGCCATACGGATTTCATTCATTTGCTGCTGCAATGGTGCAGTCTGATTTTCGAATGCCTGATAAGCATTGTTATTTGGCGTACCGCTGATAGAATCAGTTTCCTCATTTACATTGATTTTTATATCTCCGTTTTCAAGATAGAAACGAATATAGCGAGGCCCTTCCTTAGTCAGGACAGTAAGAACTCTGTTAACAGTCGAATCTTGTGTACCTTTAAATTCGAATGCATTGTTTTTAATCACCGTCGAATCAAGATTAATCAATTGTCTTCCGGCACTTTCGCATAAAAATACAGAATCACCTTCTGCAAGACCTTCGACTTTACCAGTCACTACATAGCCTGCTTTGTGTCCGCAACTGGCCATAAAGCCACATGCAATTGCTGCGGCTAATAAAAATCTAACATTTTTCATATTTTGCAAATAAATTGAATAATTATAAATGCAAAGATAATTTTTTTTAATAATTAAGAGTGGTATTATGTGATAAAATGATAATTAAATAGGTTCAAGTTTCATAAATATGTAATTTTGCAGCAGATAAAAATGAATGAACATGCAAGAAAATGAATCCATTATCAGAATATGCAATGTATCGAAGTATTTCGATGATAAAATTGCATTAGATAATGTATCCCTGAATATTAAAAAAGGGGAGTTTGTAACTATACTTGGTCCCTCCGGATGCGGAAAGACCACGCTTTTGCGCCTGATTGCGGGTTTTCAGCTTACTTCGGAAGGTGAAATCTTTTTTGGGGACAAAGAGATCACAAAAATACCCCCATATAAGCGCAATGTTAATACTGTATTCCAAAAATATGCACTTTTTCCTCATTTAAATGTATATGATAATATTGCATTTGGTCTTAAGTTAAAGAAAATGCAGAAAGCGCTCATCGAAAAGAAGGTAAAAGCTGCACTCAAAATGGTAGGTATGACCGATTATGAGTATCGTGATGTAGATACTCTTTCCGGCGGACAGCAACAGCGTGTGGCTATTGCCCGTGCCATCGTAAATGAGCCACAGGTGCTTTTGCTCGATGAACCACTGGCTGCTCTCGACCTGAAGATGCGTAAAGATATGCAAATGGAACTGAAGGCTATGCACAAAACTCTGGGCATTACTTTTATATATGTTACGCATGATCAGGAAGAAGCTCTTACTTTAAGCGATACCATTGTAGTTATGAGCGAAGGCCGTATACAGCAAATTGGTACGCCGACCGATATTTATAACGAACCATCTAATGCTTTTGTAGCCGACTTTATCGGAGAAAGCAATATTCTGAATGGTACCATGATTGAAGATAAGCTGGTTTCATTCTGCGGACAAACTTTCGAGTGTGTCGATGAAGGATTTGGTACTTCGGCTCCTGTCGATGTGGTTATTCGTCCTGAAGATCTCTATATATTCCCTGTATCGGATGCGGCACAACTGACTGGTGTGGTAAATTCAACGCTATTTAAAGGTGTTCATTATGAAATGACTGTTGTTTGCAATGGTTATGAGTTTCTGGTGCAGGATTATCATTTCTTTGAAGTCGGTACCGAAGTCGGATTACTGGTGAAACCTGCCGATATTCATATCATGAAGAAAGAGCGTGTATGCAATACATTTGAAGGTAAACTCATTGCTGCTGATAAAGTAGAATTCCTGGGTTGTACCTTCGATTGTGCACCTCAGGCAGATATCCAGCCCGGCACTGAAGTCAGTGTAGAAGTCGACTTTAATAAAATTATTCTTCAGGATAACGAAGAAGATGGTACACTCACCGGTGAAGTGAAATTCATACTTTACAAAGGTGATCATTATCATCTTACAGTGTGGACCGATTGGGATGAAGATATATATGTAGATACGAATGATGTCTGGGACGATGGTGACCGTATAGGTATTACCATTCCGGCAGAAGGTATCAGAATTAATAAACGAATTGTTTGATTAGAAACCTGATTAAGTGAAAAAACTATCTCTTTTCTTCTCTTCACGCAGAAGCTGGACAGTACCATATATTCTGTTTACAGCCATGTTTGTGATATTGCCATTATTGCTGATAGGCTACTATGCTTTTACCGACGATGCCGGCCGCCTCTCTATGGAGAATTTTCAGAAATTCTTCAGTCACTACGAGGCCATCAACACATTTGTCTATTCTATAGGTATAGCAATAATCACCACGTTGATCTGTATACTTATCGGTTATCCGGCTGCATGGATTCTTAGCAATCAACATCTGAATAAGTCCAAAATACTTGTCGTACTCTTTATTCTTCCTATGTGGATCAACATTCTGGTACGTACATTGGCAACCGTAGCCCTTTTCGATTTCTTCGATATCCCGTTGGGCGAAGGAGCCCTGATCTTTGGTATGGTCTATAACTTCCTGCCATTTATGATCTATCCGATATACAACACCCTTCAGAAAATGGATAAAAGTCTGATTGAGGCTGCCGAAGATTTAGGAGCCAACGCCAAACAGATCTTTTCTAAAGTCATTTTCCCTTTATCCATGCCCGGTGTAGTGAGTGGTGTTATGATGGTATTTATGCCAACCATCTCGACTTTTGCAATTGCCGAGCTGCTGACCATGAACAACATTAAGCTATTTGGTACCACCATTCAGGAAAATATCAATAATAGTTTGTGGAACTATGGTGCTGCACTCTCTCTCATCATGTTGCTTCTGATTGGAGTAACCTCATTGTTTGGAACAGATGGTAAAGACAGTAACGATGCAGGAGGAGGATTATGGTAAAGAAGATTATAGCACGCACCTATTTATGGTTGGTATTGCTCATGCTTTACGCACCCATTATTATTATCATGATTTATTCGTTTACCGAATCGAAAGTGCTGGGCAACTGGACGGGCTTTTCCACAAAACTGTATACTTCACTATTCACCAGTAGTTCGCATCACTCTCTGATTAATGCACTGATCAATACAGCAACGATTGCTCTGATAGCGGCTACAGTGTCGACCATTTTAGGAAGTATTACCGCTATCGGTATATATAACCTGAAAAGCAGCGGACGTAAAATGATAAGTTTTGTCAATAGTATACCAATTCTTAACGGCGATATCATTACCGGTATCTCTTTATTCCTGCTTTTCGTGGCTTTAGGTATTTCACAAGGCTATTTTACCGTAGTTCTGGCGCATATCACCTTTTGTACTCCCTATGTTGTACTATGTGTTCTTCCTCGTCTGAAGCAGATGAATTCTAATCTTTACGAAGCTGCTCTCGATTTAGGGGCTACACCTATGCAAGCGCTCAGAAAAGTGATATTGCCTGAGATTAAGCCCGGTATGATAAGTGGTTTTATTCTGGCGTTGACTATTTCGATCGATGACTTCGCCGTTACTGTATTTACTATCGGTAATGAAGGGCTCGAAACGCTCTCCACTTATATTTATGCCGATGCACGTAAAGGTGGACTCACTCCGGAATTGCGTCCGTTGTCAACCATTATTTTTGTAGTTATATTGGCTCTTTTAATTGTAGTAAATTATAGAGCCGGAAAGTCGAAGAAGAAATGAAAAGACTCCTGATATATATATGTACATTGCTTCTGGTTTGCAGTTGTTATAACCGGAGTGAAAGCCGCGACCATATTCTTAAAATCTATAACTGGGCCGATTATATAGGCGATGATGTACTCGAAGACTTTAAAGCCTATTACGAAGAGCAAACCGGTCAGCCCATTCGCATCATCTATCAGACATTCGATATTAATGAAGTGATGCTCACCAAAATAGAGAAAGGTCATGAAGATTTTGATGTGGTTTGTCCATCAGAATATATCATCGAACGAATGTTGAAGAAAAACCTTCTTCAACCTATCGATACAGTTTTTCCTCATTCCGAGGATTATATGAACCTGGTATCACCATTCATTCGCGAGCAAATCAATAAACTAAGTCAGCCCGGACGTCCTGCCAATGATTATGCGGTGTGCTATATGTGGGGTACGGCCGGTATTCTTTATAATACAGCTTTTCTCGATGAAGACGATGTATCGAGCTGGGAGTGTTTGTGGAATAGTTCTAATGCCGGTAAAATCCTGATGAAAGATTCTTATCGCGATGCGTATGGTACAGCCATCCTTTATGCCAATGCTCAGGCCCTTGCCGATAGTCTGGTAACGGTAGAAGAGTTAATGAACGATTATTCTCCTGAAGCTATGGCAAAAGTCGAAGAATACCTTAAAGCCATGAAGCCCAATATTGCAGGTTGGGAAGCCGACTTTGGTAAGGAGATGATGACCAAAAATAAGGCCTGGATCAATATGACCTGGAGTGGTGATGCCATGTGGGCCATCGAAGAAGCCGGGGAAGTAGGAGTGGATCTTGATTATATTGTCCCTATCGAAGGTAGTAATATCTGGTACGATGGTTGGGTAATTCCTATTTATGCCCGCAATCCAAAAGCGGCCAGTTACTTCATCAATTTCATGTGTCGCCCCGATATTGCACTCCGTAACATGGAAACCTGTGGCTATGTTAGTGCAATTGCTTCACCCGATATTCTCGAGGAAAAGATCGATACTACTTTAGAATATACATCAGACCTGAGTTATTTCTTTGGCCCGGGTGCAGAAGAGGTTCAGGTCAACAATATTCAGTATCCCGACCGTGCCGTAGTTGAACGTTGTGCTATGATACGCGATTTTGGAGATAAAACCAAAGATGTGCTCGAAATATGGTCGCGCATTAAAGGCGATAATCTGAGCGCCGGCGTTCTCATTATCATATTTGTTGTCGTATCGTTTATGATTATCTGGCTCGTCTACAAACGAATTGTTCGTTATCGCCGTCAGCGGAAATCGCAGAGACGATATCGTCGTCGCCGTCCGTTACATTCCAAACGATAGTATAAAAAAGTGAGCCTGTCTGATACAATCATCAGACAGGCTCTTTCTTTTATTATTAATACCGAAGATTAATCTTCTACGATAGTACAGATACTTACGCGGTTCCAGTCTGGCTCAGTAAACATATCGCCCACACCCTGGCCTTCGGCTAAGATTCTTGATGATGCGATGCCATATCTCTGAATAAGCATATTTTTCACCGATTCAGCACGTGCAGTAGCAATTCTTGCATTTACTTCAGCGTTACCTTCTGGTGATGCATAACCTTTAATTACCACCTGAGAACCCTTATTGTTTTTCAGATAAGTTGCTATACGCTCTACATTAGGAACCTGAGAGCCAGCGATAGATGTCTGTCCCTGACCAAATGTAATAACAGATTCCAGTGTTCTTGTAGCGATAGTCTCAACCACAGGCTCTCTGCTTAAACAATCCTGAAGTTCAATGTTCAGGTTATCAAGCTGATTCTTCAGATTTTCACTTTCAGCATTCGATGCATACAAATCATTTCTTGTATCAC
>CAMTOS010000074.1 GCA_947074195.1 uncultured Bacteroides sp. | reverse complement strand
GGTATAAACACCAAACCAGATCAGCATACCCACTGCACCTGACAGAATGATGGCACCAATAAGCGATGTGCTGCGGAACCCTGCACCGGCTGCTATGGCCACTCCGCCACTAACTGCCCCAAGGGCATTGCCTAAGTTAAAAGAGAGCTGAGTCAGTGCACCACCCATCATTTCACCACCCTTCGAATGTTTAAGAAGCATCTGCTGCATAGGAGCAGAAACACCGAATAAACAGGCGGTGCATACACACATCAATAGAATAGAGGGAATGGCAAAAGTGGCCAGAATCCAAATCAGCAGAAGCGCGGTTGTAGCAGTAATCTGTATGGCAGTAGTGGTCTTGTAAGAAGTAAAGCGATCGGAGAAATGGCCGCCAAGATAGTTGCCGATACACATGCTTCCACCCGCCAGCAACATCAGTAAAGGCATCCATCGGACTTCCACATGCGATACATCGGTCATCATCGGATTGATGTAGCTGTACCAGCAGAAAATGCCTCCACTACCCAGAATCGTGGCAATCATCAGCATCCATGGTTCCCTTTTTCTAAGGAACTGAAACAATCCTTTAATATTGGTGCGCGGCATGGGAGGAATTACGGGAACCCAACTCAGTATAGCCCACAGCGTTAATCCACCGCAAATTGCGGTAAAGATGAAAATCACACGCCACGATAACAGTGCAGCTACCCAGTTGGCGAGCGGGACACCACCCAGATTGGCTACGGTCATACCCATCACCATCATGGCCACTGCCGAAGTTTCTTTGCCCTTATCCGCCAGTTTGTTGGCCACCAGTAAGCCTACACTAAAGAAAGAGCCGTGAGGAATTCCACTGATAAAGCGGGCGGTAAGTGCCATGGCATTATGAAAAGAGAAAGCAAACATCAGGTTGCCCAGGATGATAATACCGACCAGCGTCAGCAATATTTTGCGTAACGGATGGTTGCGGGCAATGAGTACAGTCAATGGGGCGCCTACACCTACTCCAAGTGCATAGGCAGTAATCAACTGTCCGGCCTGCGATATATTGATGTTAAGACTTGTTGCGATATCGGGCAGGATACTCATCATTACATATTCTGCCATACCAAGTGTAAAGGTGCCCAGTGAAAGAGCCAGTATACCTCTCTTCATTTTATCTTATCTTTTTGAAGATGCAAAGTAACGTAAAAAAGAAAAGGAAGAATTGATTAAGGATGATGATTTAAGTCAAGAAATGAGAGGGTAGAGGTACCCGTCCGCTTTTCATCGTTTAATGCTCTATTTTCAGTTTGACATGATTGATCTCTTTTAATGGTGTGTGAGGTTAATGTTTGCTACTAAAATGATAGTATAAATAACCATTATATGTTGTGTTTTCAGCAGTATTGCAATGAAAAAAGTATCTTTATCATCCACTTTTTTGGGGATTGTTATGATGGTTAATACTCAGTATATCAGCGTTGTAGTGTATTCTGTCATCCACTATTTTACTAATCGTCAATCATTTGAGCCATCTTTCTCTCTATTTTTGTTTTACTGCTTCGAAAGTTGATTACGATAAAAGAATGAATATATTTGTTCATCCGAAACCGACGGAAGCCTTAATGTTAACCCAATTAATTTAATACGTATGAAAATGAAAAGGTGGAACTCCCTCCTGTTGAGTCGTGTGACTCTCTTTGTCGCTCTGACAATGCTTATCTCATTTCATGTAAACGCACAACAACTCACGTCAACCGGCAGGGTAGTCGATGCTATGAACGATCCTCTTATCGGTGTTAGTGTAATAGAGAAAGGAACCTCCAATGGTGCTATTACCGATATGGACGGAAACTTCACGCTAAGAGTGCCATCCGGTGCTGTTTTACAGTTTTCTTATGTGGGCTATATGACCCAGGATGTAAAAGCTGCTTCTACAATGAGAGTAACCATGCAGGAAGATAATGAAGTGCTTGATGAAGTTGTAGTTATCGGCTATGGTTCTGTGAAACGTAAAGATGTGACGACTGCCATCTCGAGTGTATCGACCAAAGATCTCGATTCTCGTCCAATTGTATCGGCAGGGCAGGCCATTCAGGGAAAGGCAGCCGGTGTATCAGTGATTCAGCCGACCGGTCAGCCGGGTGGTGAAATGTCTATTCGTGTGCGTGGTACTACTTCAATGAATGGCAGCAACGATCCTCTTTATGTTGTCGATGGTGTACCGGTAGATAACATCGGTTTCCTTGCACCTACTGATATTGCCGATATGCAGATTCTGAAAGATGCTTCTTCGGCTTCAATCTATGGTTCTCGTGCGGCAAACGGCGTAATTCTGATTACCACAAAGCAAGGTGCTCAGGGACGTGCTAAGGTATCGTTCACTGCACAATTCGGTCTAAGCCAGGTGGCAAAGAAGATTGATGTACTGAACTCTGCACAATACAAAGAACTGCAGGACGAAATCGGTATGATTAATCTGCCAGATGGATTGCCCGATCAGACCGACTGGTTCGATGAAACCTATTCAACCGGTAATACTCAAAACTATCAGTTTGCTGTATCTAACGGTACAGAGAATCTGAAATATTATATCTCGCTGGGTTATCAGCGTGAGAAGGGTATTCTGGATGTATCTTACTATAAACGCTACAGTTTCCGCGTGAATGTAGAAAATAAAGTGCGTAAGTGGTTAACCATCAATGCCAATATATCTTATGCCGACTATTCGAACAATGGCGGTGGTGCGATGGGTACCGGTGCAAATCGTGGTGGTGTGATTCTTGCCGTGATTAATACACCAACCTATGCACCCATTTGGGATACATTAAACTCTGATCAGTATTATAATAACTTCTATGGTATAAGCAACATAACCAGTCCGCTGGAAAACATGGCACGCTCTGAAAATGACAAAAACAAAGAGAATCGTCTTATTGCCACAGGGGGTGCTACCTTTACATTCCTTCCCGGTTTCCAGTTGAAGTCTACCTTTACCATGGACCGGCGCAATGCCATCTATACAACTTTCCTTGATCCTGTTAAAACCGCATGGGGGCGTAATCAGTATGGCGAAGGCAGCGACAGTCGTAATATGAATACTGTCCTGACATTCGATAATGTACTGAGTTATACTAAAACCTTTAAGAAGAACTTCATTGAAACCATGGGAGGTGCATCGTGGACCGATTCAGACTATACAAATAGTTGGATCAGCGGTTCTCATTACCGTGATGGATCGATACAAACCCTCAATGCAGCCAATAAGATATCATGGAACGGTACAGGTTCAGGAGCTTCGCAATGGGCCATTATGTCTTACTTTGCCCGCGTATCTTACAACTGGGACAGCAAATATATTGCTACTGCCAATGTTCGTGCCGATGGTTCTTCAAAACTCCATCCGGATCATCGTTGGGGCGTATTTCCTTCTTTCTCGGCTGCATGGCGCATATCATCAGAAGAATTCATGAAAGGTTTCGAATGGATGGATGACTTTAAAATCCGTGCAGGATGGGGACAAACCGGTAACCAGTCGGGTATTGGTGACTATGCATATCTTCAACGCTATAATATCAATCGTGTGGACTGGACACAGGAAGGTCAGGAAAACGCTGTGCCAACCATCTCGGCTGCCAATCTTCGTACCAAAGACCTGAAATGGGAAACGACTACCCAGACCAATGTGGGTATCGACCTGAGCCTCTGGAACAGTCGTGTAATGATCAATGCCGACTATTATTATAAGAAAACAAAGAACATGCTGATGTATGTGACACTCCCGGCATCGGGAAGTGCCGTTGCAACATCTATTCAAAGAAATGAAGGCGAAATGACCAACAAAGGTTTTGAGTTTACGCTGAGCACACGCAATCTTGAAGGTGAGTTCTCATGGGATACCGATTTGAATATCTCGCGCAACCGCAATAAACTGACTAAGCTTTCTTTGCAAAAAGTATATACTGCTGCCCAAACCAGTGACTTTATTAAGGAAGACGTGGTGCGCAACGAACCCGGTCGCCCTCTTGGTGGTTTCTATGGCTACATTAGCGATGGCGTTAATCCTGAGACCGGTGAACTGATCTATCGCGACCTGAATGGCGACGGCAAGATCTCTACTTCAGACCGTACCTATATTGGCGATCCGAATCCAAAATTCATCTACGGGATGACTAATCACTTCTACTACAAAAACTTTACGCTGAGTGTGTTCATTCAGGGTTCTTATGGCAACGATATCTATAATGCATCACGCATAGAAACCGAAGGTATGTATGATGGAAAGAACCAGACAACCCGCGTGCTCGACCGTTGGAGAATACCCGGACAAATCACCGATATGCCTAAAGCAGGATTCGATATCAAGAATTCAACCTACTTCGTTGAAGATGGTAGCTATCTGCGACTGAAAAATGTAACTCTATCTTATAACTTCGATATGAAGAAGCTGCGCCGTCTTGGTGTAACACGTCTGCAGCCTTATTTCACAGCCACCAATCTGCTGACATGGACGAAGTATAAGGGTATGGATCCTGAAGTAAATCAGTGGGGCAACTCCGGTGCAGTACAAGGCATCGACTGGGGTACTTATCCTCACTGCCGTACCTATACATTTGGTGTTAATCTTGAATTCTAAAAGCATACAGTTATGAAATTGAAATATATATTTTGCGGAATCACCTCCACACTCTTACTGAGCATTACCTCCTGCTCATTAGATAAAGATCCGGTAGATACCTATTCGGACGTAACCGAAGGCGTGACAGATAGTGGTAAAGAAGCTGTTTTCAAAGATAAAGCAGCGGTTGAGAGTCACATGCTTAGCATGTATAATCAAATGCGCGACCGTCAGGAACACTGGTATCTTGATCTGTTACTGATTGCAGAATCACATTCCGATAATGCCTATGCTGGCACAACCGGTGCCGAAGTGGTCCCTTTTGAAACCAACTCCATCGAAGGTTCTAGCTCTGTAATTGCCCGCGACTGGGATCGTTACCTCGAAGATATGGCCCGTGCCAACTTGCTCATCTGCAACATCGATAATGTTCCGGGAATGACATCGGCAGAACGACAGACTTATGTTGCGCAGTCTAAAATATTCCGTGCCATGATTCTGTTCGATATGGTTCGTTTATGGGGAGATATTCCCGTGGTAACCGAAATTGGCGATGACATTACTGCCGAAAATATTGAAGAAGTTTATGAGCAATACTTCCCGTCACAGATGGATGAAGCAGATGTGTATCGTCAGATAGAAGAAGATTTGCTCGATGCAGTAATTTCGGCTCCCGATAATAATGCCAATGACAAGACATTATTCACTAAATCAGTAGCAAGAACCCTGCTGGCCAAAATGTATGCAGAGAAGCCACTACGCAACTATGCCAAAGTCATTCAGTATTGTGATGCCGTAACTGCCGATGGTTTTGAACTGGTCAGCGATTTCAGCGATCTGTTTGCCCTGAACGATGCTGGTACCGATGTACGAATGCGTAATACAAAGGAATCTATTCTGGAAGCGCAATTCTCGACTGCTAATGGTAACTGGGTGACATGGATGTATGGTCGTGACCTTGCTAACTGGAACAATAACTTTACATGGGCAAAGTGGATTACTCCATCGCGTGACCTCATAAAACTGTTCGAAGATGAAGGCGACAATATCCGTTTCAATGAATCGGTCGTATATTATGCCTGTACCTGGAGTAATTATTATCCATCAGATAACTATCCGTTTATGTACAAATGTCGTTCGGCTTACAATAGTCTGATTAAGTTCAGATATGCCGATGTATTATTGCTAAAGGCTGAGGCTCTGATTATGCAGGATAGTCCCAATCTTATAGCTGCTGCGGTTATTATCGATCAGATACGTGAACGTGCAGGACTTCGCCCACTGACGAATGCTGCGAAAAGTTCTCAGGAATCGATGCTTACCGCGCTATTAAAGGAACGTCGCCTGGAACTGGCATTCGAAGGACAGCGCTGGTTCGACCTCGTACGTCACGATAAGGTTGAAGAGGTTATGAATGCAGTTTATGCAAAAGATAGTGGACGCAAACCACAGGCCTATCCGTTCAACAAAGATTCTTATCGTTTACCCATTCCTCAGTCGGTAATCGATAGCAATGATAAGATTCAACAGAATCCTGGTTATTAATCACAAAGAATACACTTTTTATATATGAAATCAATTATGAAGAAGATAGCATTAAATATACTCGGTTGTTTTACCATACTGGCTGCCTGCAGCAGTAGTGACGATGTAACGATACAACCACCTGTACAGACTTCGGGTGATGTTGCTTTGTTGATCACCACAGCTTATCGAACTAAGGATCTGGCTAAAGAAGCAGTGAATTTCAGTAAGAAAGATAATATGGCCCCTTCGTTGATTACTATAGATTCGTCACAACGCTTTCAGGAGATGGATGGTTTCGGGGCTGCTATAACCGGTTCAAGTTGTTACAATCTGTTGTTGATGAAACCCGAAGACCGAACTGCTTTTCTGAAAGAGACGTTCTCACCCGATAATGGTTTCGGGTTTAGTTATATCCGTATCTCTATCGGCTGTTCAGACTTTTCATTAAGTGAATATACATGCTGCGATGAACCGGGTATAGAGAATTTCGCTTTGCAGAGTGAAGAGTTGGATTTTGTGATTCCGGTGCTGAAAGAGATTCTGGCTATCAATCCGTCAATCAAAATAATGGGCTCTCCATGGACTGCACCCCGATGGATGAAAGTCAGTGACCTGAACACACTTTCGGCCTGTGATACATGGACCAGCGGTCAGCTTAATCCAAACTACTATCAGGACTATGCAACATATTTCGTAAAATGGATTCAGGCATTCAATAACGAAGGAATAAACATCTATTCTATCACCCCGCAGAACGAACCTCTGAATCGCGGAAACTCTGCATCGATGTATATGGGTTGGGAAGAACAGCGCGATTTCATTAAGAATGCACTTGGCCCAAAGATGAATGCTGCCGGATTGAATACAAAGATCTATGCATTCGACCATAATTATAATTACGATAACATTGCCGCAGAACAGAGTTATCCTACGAAGATTTATGAAGATGCTGCTGCATCACAATATATTTCCGGTGCAGCATTTCATAACTATGGCGGAGATAAAAGCGAGTTAAATACTGTACATAATGCCAATCCGGAGAAAGAATTAGTCTTCTCTGAAACGTCTATCGGTACCTGGAATAGCGGTCGTGATCTTCGCACGCGTCTTACTGATGATATGCGTGAGGTAGCTTTAGGTACAGTCAATAACTGGTGCCGTGGTGTAATTGTATGGAACCTGATGCTTGACAGTGATCTTGGCCCAAATCGTGAAGGAGGTTGCCAAACCTGTTACGGAGCTGTTGATATCAGTAATAATGATTATAAAACGATTGTCCGCAATTCACACTATTATATCATTGCCCATATGTCGGCTGTGGTGAAACCGGGTGCAGTACGTATTGGCTCTGAGGGTTATAATGACAGCAATGTCGTTTATTCGGCTTTCCTGAATCCTGACGGTTCTTATGCTTTGGTACTGACCAATAATAATGAAGATAACAAACTGATTACTGTGACCGATGGTGATAAGCACTTTGCCTACGAAGTACCGGGTAAATCAGTTGTGTCTTATCAATGGAATTAATACTCACTATCTAATCTGTTTCAATTATGAAGAAAAGACTTTATTATGCAGCTGCCCTTGCTTCATTGCTGGCGTTTACCGGCTGCGACGATGATGATACAAAGATTGTGGGCAACCCGGTGATGAATATCGACCTGACCGTTTCTGATGGTTATTTTGGCGATAGTATCCCGTTTATTATACAAGCCTCAGATGCTGATGTAGCCTTATCTACCCTGAAAGCAAAACTATTTTACGGGGAAGAACAGGTCATGGAGACTGTCATCCGCACTAAGGTGAATGGCGATGTTTATGAGGGTAAGATCTTTGCACCATTCTGGGCAAATATTCCCGATGGCAAAGCTACTCTGAAATATGTTTTGCAGAATATCAATTTTACAACTTCCGAGATGGAAACGGAAATCGCACTGAAACGTGCCGATTATCCTTACCTCACACTGGTGGCCGAAGATGGTACTGAGTACCGTATGGACCGTGATGCGCAATATCAGTATAGTGCCACTCAGAATTTTCCGAAGGAATTGCTGGCTTATATTAAGACACCTGTAGTTAGTGAGTATGGTAATGAGATTACATTCGGTTGGGAGAGTGGTGGCATCAAAGAAGGCACAACGACTTCTATCGCATTCTCAAGTACAGAGATCGGTGCCTATTCTATAGAGTTCAATACATTGACTTATGAGGCTTCTCCGTTTACCAAGATTCTGATTGATGGCAATGAGATGGAGGCAATTGACAGTGAGAATTATCAGATCGATCTGACATTGAGACAAGGACAAGTACTTGTTTTTGATGGTTTGCCCGACTATGATAACTGGACGATTGACCCCGATTTCTTCGAAAAGAATGACAATGGCGAACTTACTTTCCTGCCTATTGGCGGATCTTATCGCATCATTGCCAACCTTAAATTGAAGTACTTCTTTGTGCAAGCCATGTCAGCCGGTGCTCCAGCTACACTTCAGAGCGATGGTACAGGTGCTATATGGATCATTGGCGAAGGAGTAGGTAAACCTTCACTGGCTGCCAGAGAGGTGGGATGGACTACTGAAAATGCGCTTTGTATGTCGCAGATTGAAGCAAAGAAATATCAGGTGACTCTTGTTGCCGGTCGTTCTGTGAAAGCCGATAATATCAACTTCAAGTTCTTCCATCAGCAAGGATGGGGTGGTGAGTTCTCGGGAACAGACCTGATCTCGACCAGTAATATAGTTGGTGTAGGTACGGGTGAGGACGGACATGATAACGGAAATCTTTATCTGCACGATGGACAATCACTGACTGTCGGACGTATCTATAAGTTTGTGGTCGATGTGACTGCAGGCATCAGCAATGCTGTACTGACTGTAACCGATGAAGGTGAGCAACCTGTTGAAATCAGAAACGTGACTTTTGCTGGGGTGAAGATGGATAGTGCCGATGGCGATATTTATACCGCAGATGTTTCTCTGGGTCAGTCGCAGCAGATTGCAGTTACCGGTATCGATAACCTGAATGAATGGTGGTTTAATCCCGATTACTTTACTTATGAGAATGGTATGCTGAGTTTCATTCCGGTAAGCGGTGATTATCGCATCTCTGCCAACACAGTATTGAATTACTTTGCGGTGACCCGTCTGAACGGTTCATCAAGTGCCACGCTGAACGATGACGGCACCGGTGCCATCTGGCTGATGGGCTGGGGTGTAGGCTCACCATCACTCGATCAACAATTTGGCTGGACTCCCGGTGCATCTTATTGTATGCCCGAGGTCTCACCTAAAGTCTATCGCTTCACTTGTACTGCCGGACCTGAAACGGGTTCATCAATGGGGCAACGTATCCGTTTCGATTATCTTAGTTGCAAGTTCTTCTTCCAGGATGGGTGGGGAGGCGAGCTATCAGGTGACAATGCACTGACACTTGCGCCGGGAACTGAGGCCTATCTTGCTGATAATGGAAATTTAGAACTGGCAAGTGGTGTACAGCTCGAAGAAGGTGCAACTTATGTAATGACGGTCGATCTGAGCAACGGAAACAGCAACGGAATCCTTACGTTCGAAAAGAAATAACTAACAAACCCTACCAGAATCCTTCCGTCTTGCTGTAGCCTCTGTTACACGGGCGGAAGGTAATATTCACTCTCGCTTTATTTCTTATTGGATTTAAAGCCCGGAGTATTATGTCGAATTATTATCAAGATAAGAAATATGAGAAAGGTAAAAACATTGTTTATGGGACTTATGGCTTCCATCTTCCCGTTATGTGCGCAAACACCGGTTTATTTAGACGATACAAAGCCGGTAGAGGAACGGGTGGAAGATGCATTAAGCCGCATGACTGTCGCAGAAAAAGTGGCGATGACACATGCACAATCTAAATTCTGTTCTCCGGGTGTCCCCCGTTTGGGAATTCCTGAATTCTGGATGACAGATGGTCCTCACGGCATTCGTCCGGAGGTACTTTGGGATGAGTGGGATCAGGCCGGATGGACCAATGACTCTTGTGTGGCTTATCCGGCTCTCACTTGTCTGGCGGCTACATGGGATAAAGAATTATCGCTCCTCTACGGAAAGAGTATTGGCGAAGAGGCACGTTATCGCAATAAGACTGTGATCCTGGGCCCCGGTATTAACATCTATCGAACTCCGTTAAACGGGCGAAACTTCGAGTATATGGGCGAAGATCCATACCTTGCCGGTCAAATGGTGGTGCCTTATATTAAAGGTGTGCAGGAGAATGGAGTTGCTGCCTGCGTCAAGCACTATGCTCTCAACAATCATGAAATGAACCGTCATACTACGAATGTTATTGTCGATGACCGCGCACTATATGAAATCTATCTTCCCGCTTTCAAAGCTGCTGTACAGCAAGGCGATGCCTGGGCTATTATGGGCTCTTACAATCAGTATAAGAATCAGCACGGATGTCATAATCAATATCTGCTGAACGATATCCTGAAAGGTGAATGGGGTTTCGATGGAGTGGTAGTATCTGATTGGGGCGGAGTGCATAATACTGATGAAGCGATAACCAACGGACTTGACATGGAGTTTGGCAGCTGGACCGATGGCTTGTCTAACGGAGCAAGCAATGCCTACGATAATTATTATCTGGCCAATCCTTATCTGGAACGTATTAATAGCGGGCAAGTTGGTACAACGGAACTCGATGATAAAGCGCGCCGCATTCTTCGTCTGGCCTTCCGTACCAACATGGATCGCAATCGCCCTTATGGATCGATGCGTTCGCCTGAGCATTATGCAGCTGCCCGCCAGATTGGCGCCGATGGCATTGTGCTGCTTCAGAACAACGGCCGGGTATTGCCGATTCAGCTTAATGATCAGCCAAAGATTGCCGTAATTGGTGAGAATGCCGTAAAGATGATGACTGTTGGCGGAGGTAGTTCTTCGCTGAAGGTGCAACGCGAGGTTTCTCCGCTCGAAGGTATTCAAAACCGCGCTAAGGGTGTAGCCACTGTAGCCTATGCCCGTGGTTATGTAGGCGATGCTTCGGGTGAATACAATGGTGTCATTACCGGACAAGACTTAAGCGATAATCGTACGGCTGCAGAATTAATTGCTGAGGCTGTGGAACTGGCCCGCTCATCAGACTATGTGATCTTTGTCGGCGGTCTGAACAAGAGCAAACATCAGGATTGTGAAGATTCAGACCGTGCCGGCCTGGAATTGCCTTACAATCAGGATGAACTGATTCGTGCACTGGCTAAAGCAAACAAGAACCTGACTGTAGTCAATGTATCAGGCAATGCTGTAGCTATGCCATGGGTAAAAGAGGTTCCTGCCATCGTGCAAGCCTGGTTCCTTGGTTCGGAGGCCGGCAATTCTATCGCATCCGTACTGTTTGGCGACATTAATCCTTCCGGCAAACTGCCTTTTACATTCCCTGCAAAGTTAGAAGATGTTCCTGCTCACTTGTTGGGCGAATATCCCGGCACTCCGGATGAGAATGGCATCTTCCAGCAACATTATAACGAAGGTATTTTCGTAGGCTACCGCTGGACCGACAAGCAGAAGAAAACAAAGCCCCTATTCCCGTTTGGCCATGGATTGAGCTATACCACCTTTGCCTATGGTAAAGCTACTGCCGATCAGAAATCAATGACACCCGATGGGCAGATTATAATTACTGTACCTATAAAGAATACAGGCGATCGTGCCGGACAGGAAATTGTTCAGCTTTACATTAGCGATAAGAAATCATCACTGCCTCGTCCGGTAAAAGAGCTAAAAGGTTTTGAAAAGATCCATCTTCATCCTGGTGAAGAACAACTTGTTACGTTCACCATCGACAAAGATGCCCTCTGTTATTTCGATGATGTACAGCACGAATGGGTTGCCGAACCCGGTAAGTTCGAAGCCATAGTTGCTTCTTCTGCTGCCGACATCCGCAGCGTTGTTCCTTTTGAATTGCAATAGTTTTATAATATCGATTTAATCAATGAAAGGCTGAATGAACTGTAAAGTTTGCTCAGCCTTTATTATTGTAAATATATAATGTCTTAAATATAGAAAAGTAGTGATTATCAGGCTAAAAGACAGGAATGTAACGTCATGACAACAATCTGATTTAGTTAGATTTCAGATGTAACGGTATTTAAAACCTTTGGAACAAGACAGAAAGTGAATAAGAGTTTTTAAAACGATATTTGTATATAACGTTAAATGTAAAGTATACCGAAAAACACAGAAGAGATCTCATTCATTCGGGCACTAAGTCTAATTAAGAAAAACAACTAATTATCATGAAAAAGAAAATTACTTTTAGTTTGATTGCTTTGTTCTTAAGCTCATTTGTTGTCCACTTGTCTGCACAGATTCCAACAGTCTATTCTTTGGAAAATACAGGCGCAGATATTGAACGTTCAGCAACAGTAATGCCATCATTGCGTAATTGTCCCGTTATTGTTCCACTTCCCGACCCATTTGCATGGTCAGCTGATCCTTTAGGAATGGAGCCGGTTCGTTCAACATCATTTGAAGATTGGCAAACTCACCGGCAAGAGTTTCTCGATATGTTTCAGCATTATGAAATTGGAACTAAACCTACTGTTTCTCCTGAACAAATCGTAGCCAGCTTTGAAGATAATGTGTTGAAAGTTATAGTTACTGTTGGCGATAATTCATTGACCCTAACCTCTACTGTGAGTTTTCCGGAAGATGGAGTTTCTCCATATCCTTTAGTGATAGGGATGAATAGTTCTTATGGCAGTATGCCTTCGGCACAATTTACAAGCCGTGGCATAGCTGGAATGGGATTCAAACACAATGAGGTTACTGTTTATGGCGGTCCGTCTAATTCTGATCCATTCTTTGTGTTATATCCACAACAAAATACAGAGAATACCGGACAATATGCCGCATGGTCATGGGGTATTAGTCGCTTAATTGATGGACTTTATCAGTTAAACGGAGTTCTCGGTGATAAGACTATTGACTTAGAAAAGATTGCAGTTACCGGATGTTCTTATGCCGGAAAAATGGCGCTCTTTGCAGGTGCTTTTGATGAACGCATTGCTTTAACAATTTCTCAGGAATCAGGTGGTGGAGGTGCTACATCATGGCGATATTCTGCTACTCAGGATGGTGTGGAAGGATTGGCGCAAACCGATAGCAAATGGTTCAAAGATAGTATGTTCGACTTTGGTAATAATAATGTCTGGAAAATTCCTACCGATCATCATTTACTTACAGCACTTGTTGCTCCCCGTGCCTTGTTTGTAACCGGTAATACCGATTATCAATGGTTATCAAATATGTCTTGTTATGTCAATAGTAAAGCTACGGCAGAGATCTATAATACACTTGGTATAGCCGATCGCTTCGGTTATCTTGTTGATGGTGGTCACTCGCATTGCGCATATCCTACAGAACAATTAGATGCCCTTACCTATTTCATTGACAGATTTATGAAAGGCGACTCAGATTTAAGTCAGAATATTGCTATTTATCCTGAAGAATATAATACAACTGTTGAGGCTGAAAAATGGTATGAATGGTGGGGAACAGGCGAACCTACCCCTCCTGTTGATATTGATGAAACGACAGAATATGAAGGAAATCACACTTTGTATATATTCAAGCTCCCTTCTTTGCCTGTTATCGATGGTGATATTGAAAATGATGATGCCTGGGATGCTTTCCCATGGATAGCAGTAAATAAGGATAAATCTATAACTAATGGTACATCAGATGCAGCTGCAAAATACAAAATAGGTTATACTAATGACAGCCTTTATATTGCTGTTAGTATCGAGGATGCAACACCTTTCTATAATACAGATATTTCATCTTATTTGCGCGATTGCAATGAAATCTTTATTAGTCTTGATACAATCACACGAAGTGTAATTACCGGTGGAAGTACTCAGTACAGAGTAACCAGAGGTGGTGCTTACGATGCTTCAACGGTAGCAATAAACTATCATGTTGTTTCTGATGATAATGGGTGGATCGTAGAATGGGCTTTGCCATGGACAGGTATAGCAAACCGTGAATCATACGATTTAAGCAGTATTGATGAGAAAGAATATCCATTTATTCGTTTTGATATGGCTGTAGCTGACAATACCGATGGTACTGCAAATGGTCGTACACAAATGTTGTTCTGGAATGCAGCTACTGACAACCAATACAACAGTATGAATAATCTTGGATACATTAAACTGATGGGCGATTTACCTCCGATGATAGGAACAAATACAGTCCTCGATATTTATAAACTGCAAACATTACCAACCATCGACGGAGATGTTTTGGATGAAGCATGGTCAACAATTAGCTGGGTCGATGCCTATAAGAATAAACCAATAACTGACGGTACGGCAACCTTTGGTTCAACAACAGAGTTTAAAGTGGGATATTCAAACGATAGTCTGTATATTGCTTTGAGAGTTAAAGACAATACTCCTCATAATGAACCTGATATTTCAACCTATATAAGAGATTGCAACGAACTGTTTATTAATATGGATACGACAACTATTGTAGGTACCAATGGCCGGAATCAATATCGTCTGCAAAGAGATAATTCAGCTTTGGAAACAGCTATTTCAAGAAATGCAGTCAATGCTATTGCAAAACCTGTTTTCGGGGAAGATGGTGTATCGGATATCGGATGGACAGCAGAGTGGGCGCTCCCATGGGATAAGATCGCGCAGAGAGAGAGTATGGCTTTCACTACAATTGATGAGAAAGAATATCCTTATGTAAGATTTGAATTAGTCGTTGCTGATAATACTAATGGAAAATCGAATGGTCGTACGCAAATGATGTTCTGGAATGCTGCAACAGATGATCAGTATGGAGGAATGACAAATATGGGATATTTAAGGCTGAATACTTCAGATCCAACAGGCTTTAACGAAGTGATTAAACCGGCTTTATCTGCTTATTATAATGCTGCAACAGATATTTTAGTATTTATGAATGCTGTAAATGATGTAAGTATTTATACTGTGACTGGTGAACTTGTGTTTAAAACTCAGTTAAGATCAGAAAGAGGTTCATTAAACGTTAGTTTCCTGAATAAAGGGCTTTATATTGTCAGAGCTTCAGGCTATTCTGCCTTCAAATTCATTAAATAAAACGATTTTATAAAAGGCTGATAAGCTAAATACCTGATTATTGAAGTAACCTAAATCCCCCTCTGCAGACAAACTCTTAGTCTGCAGAGGGGGATAACCTATAAAATGAAGATATCGTGCTTAATTCGCTGTTTATGTACTTACTAAAAATAACACTAATTTAAATTTATAAAGTCAACTTATTCTTCTGTAATTATTGTCTCCGGCGCTCCCAAATAAGAGGGTTTCATTCCGCCGAAATCTATCATTATTTTCTGTATCACCAGTGCAGGGTCCAGCGGGCGGATACGCAGGGTATGTTTCCCAGCCCC
>CAMTOS010000073.1 GCA_947074195.1 uncultured Bacteroides sp. | reverse complement strand
AATACTTTATCGGTTTCGAAGCTGTAGGTAAAGGTGGTCGTGGTGTAGCTGTTGACGATATCAGCGTTTACTCACTGAATGGCGATACAAGCATCAAAGATTATTTCACATCTGCATCTATCGAATGTGATAATGTTATAGAAGATTTCCTCAACATGAAATGGAATGTTGATGTTGAATCTGTAATGATCTATACTCCGACAGGTGAATTAATGGTAAGCGATAGCTCATTGCTTGGTACTCAGGAATTAAGCATTCCTACTGCTAACTGGGCAAAAGGTGTTTACATCGTGAAACTACGCTATCAGTTCGCTACACATATAGTGAAAGTGGTGAAGAAGTAAGGTAAACAAATCTCTATAATCATAGCAAAAGGTTGGTTCATATTAAAACGAATCGGCCTTTTGTAGTATTAGGCTTTGTGCAGTAAAACTCAAAATGTTATTGATAAAATTATCAGGATTGAATAGATATAGCTTAAAACCAGATTTCTATCTTTATGCGAATAATAAATTTTTCGGTTAATATGAAGTAAGATTATTACAAAAACGATAGCAAAAAAGAAGAGACTAACTCTGTCCCAGTACAGAAATTAGCCTCTTCTTCTTATTATTATACTATGTATAATCAATTTCTTCCGCCGCCACCAAAGATACGGAGTAAGAAAAGGAAGATATTCAGAAAGTCGAGGTAAAGCGCCAATGCACCAACAATAGCAATCTTCTGATTCTCTTCAGTATTCTCCTGGCCGATCAATGCTTTTAGCTTTTGGGTATCGTAAGCAACCAAACCTACGAAAATAGCTATACCTACATAAGATATAATATAGTATAAAGCACTGCTGTGCATAAATATATTAACCACTGAAGCAATGATGATACCGATTAAAGCCATGAATAACAGATTTCCCCAGGAGGACAGATCTTTCTTCGTGAGGAATCCATACATACTCATCACAAAAAACGTCCCTGCTGTAATGAAGAAGCAAGTTGCTATCGTAGCGTGCGCATAGACCAGAAAGATGAATGAGAATGTAATACCGGTAAGGAAGGAATACAATACAAACATGATAGATGCCGATTGCAACGTCATGCTGTTTATTCGCGCAGATAGATACCAAACCATACCAAACTGCAGAATCAAAAGGATCCAGAATGCAGCACGGGAACCAAAGAGAATCTGTTTGATATAAGGATTACCTGAAGCCAGCCATGCTGTTAATCCTGTAATAGTAAGTGCAAGGCTTAACCAGAAATAGACCTTTCTGAAAAGAAGCATTTGTGCCGAACTGACTTTAACAACTGAATTGTCCATAAATAAATAGTTTTTTGAATATGTATAAGTATAACTATCGGGAGGGAGTTCTGGTTCAATAATCCAGAGAAAAGGTACATAGAGTACTTAAAGATTGAGTGAATCGAAGTGGGGGAATTCGATCCGCAGAATCTTTAAATTCGATTACTGATCTTTGTTGCTTGTGTGAAAAATGTTTTTGTTTTGTTTGGTGTGATGCTCACGCATAAATAATAATATAGTTACATCTAAAATGTAATCAGTAATACTCCAAAGATCATTACAAAATTAATATTATTTATTAAATAGCGAAATAAATAATGAGTAAAAAATTGTTTATTTATACATAAAAATGTGTCAACAAGAATAGTTGTCATTATAAATAAGGACAAATACTCTTGCTGACATATAATGTTAAGATATTCTTACCTTAAACTTTCTGGTTCTTGTAGTCAGAAGGAAGGACATTAAACTCTTCCTTAAAGTAGCGGCTAAAGTATTTTGGATTATTGAAACCCACGCTATAAGCTATCTCAGAAATATTGAGTTGGCTTTCTCTCAGTAATTGGGCCGCACGCTTCAAACGGATTACGCGGATAAACTCCAGAGGTGCACGACCGGTCAGCGCTGTGAGTTTTTTGTAAAGATGTACGCGACTCATACCTAACTCCTGACTCAGTTCCTCAACCGATAGTTCGCTTCTATCAATGTTCTTTTCCACATATTCTATTGCACGTGCAATTAATTTTTCATCAAGCGATGTTATCGTAATATCACTTGGCTGAGGTTCTATCTGTTTGCTGAAAGAATCCTGACGTTTCTTGCGGATTTCAATCAGTTTGCTGATGCGCAATAAAAGAATATCCAGGTTGAAAGGCTTGGTGATATAATCATCGGCACCGGTTTCGAGACCTTCTATTTTATGTTCTTCTGCTGTACGGGCGGTTAAGAGTATAACCGGAATATGTGATGTACGCATATCATTCTTCACGGTACTGCAAAGCTGGCAACCATCCATTTCGGGCATCATTACATCACTGATGATAATGTCAGGCTGCATTTCAGGAATGATTTTCCAGGCTTCTTGTCCGTTTTCGGCTTCAATGATACGATATAATCCCTGAAGACATTCTTTCATGAAGTTGCGGAAGTCATGATTATCCTCCACAAGCATCAATAGCGGTGCTTCTTCTCCCTGTACAGGTACAGTTTCTCCGATTGTTTCGCTGTCAACCGGTTCTGTGGTATAATTAAAGGCTGTATTGGTAGCTTCATCGGTTTCTACAGTCTGTTCTTTGGTCAGCGGTAAACTAACGATGAATACACTTCCTTTGCCCTGCTGATTGTCCTCTACGCGAATTTCTCCGCCGTGCAGCGTTACAAATTCTTTCACCAGATGCAGACCGATGCCACTACCTGAAAGCGCATCAAGGTCATTGTTCTTAGATTGATAGAAACGCTCAAAGATGTGTGGCTTATCTTCTTCGCTCACTCCTTTACCGGTATCAATTACGCGGATTTCAATCTCTCCATCGTTATCGCCAATTGGTTCGAAACGTTTAAGCTGTACACTTACAGATCCACCTTCTTCGGTAAATTTAAAAGCATTGGAAAGAAGGTTCATCAGGATCTTCTCCATCTTATCTTCATCGAACGATGCTTTGATACTATTTTCAGAAGAATGGAAGCTCATGCTGATATTCTTGCGGTCGGTCAGTTCCATAAACGACTGGCAGATATTATTCATGAATGGCACCAGATCCTCGTTTGTAAGGTTCAGCTGATGCTGGCTCACATCATTCTTACGGAAGTCAAGCAATTGATTTACCAGGTTGAGCAAGCGAATACCATTACGGCGAATCAGAATCAGTTTGCGTTTCTGTTCCTCGTCTTTGGTCTGGTCTATCAGCTTTTGGAGTGGCGTAATAATCAATGTTAGCGGTGTGCGGAATTCATGACTGATATTCGTAAAGAATTTCAGCTTCATATCATCCATCTCGTGCTTGTGCTCTGCTTCCTGGCGGATTTGCTCCAGGCGGAACTTTTCACGCTCTTTGCGCAGCATCGACCAGCGTGCGAAGATGAGCAGACCGATAATGATAAGCGAATAAATGACATACGCCCATGCCGAACGCCAGAAAGGAGGAAGGATGACCACCTTCATTGAGGCAGTCTCGTTACTCCAGAAACCGTCGCTGTTGGCAGCTCTTACTTTAAAGGTATATGTGCCGGGAGGCAAACCCGTATAGCTCACGGAGTGTGTTTCGCCATCTACTTCCATCCAGTCGTGGCTAAACCCTTCGAGCATGTACAGGTATTTATTTTTCTCGCTCAGCATATAGTTCATTCCCGAGAACGATATTGTAAATACATTCTGTGCGTATTTAAATTTAATCTCATCAGTCTGATTAAACGACTTCTCCAATATGCGGTTTCCTTTATAAACAGAATCGATTTCCACCGGTTTGTTGAAGAGGGTCAAATCGGTAAATACCACCTGAGGTGGTTTGTTGTTATACTTAATCGCTTCCGGTCTGAATCTGTTGAAACCATTAGTGCCCCCGAGAAAAATCTCACCGCTCGAACTTTTCAGAGCCGAACGCATATTAAAGTATCTGTTCTGCAATCCGTCGAGTTCATCATAATTGTTAAAGAAGAAAGTGTGCTCCTGCGTTTTATTATCTGTCTGTACCACTATATTCGATACACCATTAGATGTAGTGATCCACATATTCTTATTATTGTCTTCAACCACACCGTTTACGATATTATTGGCCAATCCATTTTCTGTTGTCAGAATCGTAATCTGATCTTTTTTACGGTCAAACACGTTCAAACCATATAATGTGGCTATCCATAATAACCCTCTGCTGTCTTCATAAATCTGGTTCACATTCTGATTAGAGAAGCGCTGTGTTTTGGCCATATTATCGTTGATATTCAGAAACGTTTCAGTTTTCGGATCATAGATAGCGATGCCAAATGCTGTACCGATATAAAGAGTACCATCATTGCCGAAGCACAATGATGAAATAAATTCAGATGTAATTGAATTGGGGAAAGAGGTGAATTCTATTTTGGCAGGATTATACTTCTGCACTCCGTTTCCGAGTGTGCCAAACCATATATTCCCTTTTTTATCTTCGGTAATCGACCATATTTTATCGTTGGCAGGCGAGTTTGGATTGTTAGGATTGTGCTTATGGTGCGTAAATTTCGTTCCGTCGAAGCATTCAAGTCCGCCATAATAAGTACCAATCCATAGCTTCCCGTCTTTTGCAGAATGCAGACTTACGATGACATTGCTCGAAATCGAGTTCGGATTATTAGGTTCATGGGTGTAAATCGATTTTTTCCCTGTCACATGATCGATCTTAATCAAACCATTACCATTGGTTCCGACCCATATATTGCCATGTACATCTTCTTCTATTACAGTTATATCACTGTCGAAGTTTGGAATATGTTTAAACTCCGGTAAATGATCTACCGCAAACTTATAAATCGCTTCATTATAATATGATAACCCATTTTTGTATGTCCCCAGCCAGATAATTCCCAGGTCATCACAATAAAGGCTATTAATGCTATTACTTGGAATGCTGCGTTCATTCGTAATATCATTCTGCAAATTAGTAATGGTACTTTTCTGCTTATCTATAATATCGATGCCGCCATGATCTGTAGCCAGCCATATTCTGCCCACCGGGTCCTGGGTAGCACCCTGAATCACATTACTTGAAAGTGAATAAGGTGAATATGCATTCGGAGTGTTTGTTAACCAGATCCATTTATCTTCTTTCGCTGAATACCAGCATACACCCGATGAATCTTTTGAATACACCCACCAGTCGTCATCATTATCTATAAAGAGTTCATATTTCTCAGATAAAAGCGGTATGTTTTTAGCAACGAAATCATCTTCACGGATGTTCTCCGGATTATTACGGTCAATGGCAATCAATTCTCCGTTATTAAACAGGAACACAGCATCTTTTTTGCCTACGAAAATATCGGTTACATTCGAATTGTTTTTTAACGGAATATGAATCACCTGTCCCGTTTTGGATTTATACAGATATACTCCCTTGCCAATGACATGAATCCACATATTTTTCTTGTCATCAATAGTAATTATGTGAGGTTCTGCATCAATGCCATATGTCTGAAGTATGTTTCTTGGCGTATTGTTAAAGACCTCCTTTATCGGATCAAAAACGGAATAGCCTGCGCCGGTGTTAACCCAAAGATTACCATTTACATCTTCCTGCACATCATAGATATAGCTATCATGAATAGCGTTTGGGTCTTTTTCTATGCGGCGGAATACATCAAACTTATATCCGTCAAAACGATTGAGACCACCGCCGGCAGTAGAAAACCACATAAACCCCCGGCTATCCTTAAACACAGAATTGACCTGATTGTGTGAAAGCCCATCCTTCATTTCAAGATGCTTGAACATGAAATTATCACCTGCCCGGGCACTGAAGCTCAGGCAGATAAATAACAGGAAAGATATGATGTGGCGACAATGTGTTTTCATTTATAAGTAAGGTTTTGCGTGTAATTAGGTTAATATACGAATGTTAGTTCTGGTGCGGATAGTCAATGGTATAATGTAACCCCCGACTTTCTTTCCGTTCCATAGCCTGTCGCATAATCAGATAGCCCACGTTAATCATGTTTCGGAGCTCGCATATTTCCTTTGTTGCTACGCTTCGTTTAAACAAGTCTTCGGTTTCTTCGTAAATCTGATCCAGGCGTACCCAGGCTCGTTTCAGGCGCAGATCACTTCTTACGATGCCCACATAGGCACCCATAATCTGGTTGACTTCCTTCATGCTTTGTGTAATCAATACCATCTCTTCTGATTCGTGAGTGCCCTCGGCATTCCATTCAGGGATATCGGTATTGAAATCATATTTGTCGATATGCTGAAGACTGTGTTTGGCAGCTGCATCGGCATATACCACTGCCTCGATCAGCGAGTTAGATGCCAGACGATTACCACCGTGCAGACCTGTGCAGGCACATTCGCCCACGGCATACAGACGTTCGATAGATGCCTGGCTGTTGAGATCGACCTTAATACCACCGCACAGATAGTGGGCAGCCGGAGCTACCGGGATATATTCTTTGGTAATGTCGATGCCCAGACTCAGACATTTCTCGTATATATTCGGGAAGTGATGTTTGGTCTCTTCCGGATCTTTATGGGTCACATCCAGAAAAACATGATCATCACCTCTGTTTTTCATTTCATTGTCGATGGCACGGGCCACAATATCGCGCGGAGCGAGAGAGAGGCGTGCATCATATTTTTGCATAAACTCTTTACCGTCTATGGTGCGGAGAATACCGCCATAACCGCGCATCGCCTCAGTGATAAGGAACGAAGGACGGTCGCCCGGATTGAAAAGTGCAGTAGGGTGGAATTGCACGAATTCCATATCTTTTACCGTACCTTTGGCACGATACACCATCGCAATACCATCACCGGTTGCTACCAGCGGATTGGTCGTGGTCTGATAAATAGCACCAACGCCACCAGTGGCCATCAGCGTTACCTTTGCCAGATAAGTATCTACATTTCCGGTCGTCGGATCGAGAATGTAGGCACCATAACATTTGATGTCGGGAGTCTGGCGTGTCACGGTCTTTCCGAGATGGTGCTGCGTCAGAATCTCAATGGCAAAATGATTTTCAACTACAGTGATGTTGGGATGTTTTTTAACGGCAGCAATCAGGCTATCCTGAATTTCGGCACCTGTGTTGTCTTTGTGGTGCAGAATACGGAACTCCGAATGTCCGCCTTCGCGATGCAAATCGAATTCACCTTTTTCGTTTTTGTCGAAATCAACTCCCCAGTCAATCAACTCTTGTATTTGTGCAGGTGCTTCGCGCACCACTTTCTCCACGGCCTCTCTGTCGCTGATCCAGTCGCCGGCAATCATCGTATCTTCAATGTGTTTGTCGAAATTATCAACCAGCATATTGGTAACAGATGCTACCCCTCCCTGAGCGAAATAAGTATTAGCTTCTTCAAGAGAACTTTTACAGATTAGAGCTACCGTGCCTTTATTTGCTACTTTAAGTGCGAAACTCATACCGGCTATTCCCGAGCCGATAACGAGAAAATCGAATTTTTTAACCATAAGAATATCTGTTTCAATCGCAAAACTACAAAATTCCGCTATTTCATGTTACAATTTATTGATATTAATTCATTAAAACCTTATCTTGGCAGCAAAAATCTATAAGATGAATCGTACTTTTCATGCCCGTATCGCCGTTTATCAATATCTTTTGCTCCTTATTTTCGCAGCGAATGCCTTTGTGTTTCTGTGGTTTAAGTATACTATTGCTGCTTTGTTTATCATTTTATTACTGATTTTCATCATCGAACGAATTATTCATACCACCTATACCATTACCAAAGAGAATCATCTGCTGATTTCTCAGGGAAGATTCTCTAAGAAAATCGATATCCCTATTCGTGAAGTTACGGCTATGAGGCGATGTAATTCAATGAAATTCGGTCACTTTTCCGTGACGAATTATATTCTGATAGAATATGGTAAAAACCGCTTTGCATCGGTAATGCCGGTAAAAGAAGAAGAGTTTCTCGATGTGATGTTTAAGCGGATGAACCAACTCACTGAAGAAGAGCAGAACGAGGAGAAAAAAAGTAGCTAAATCGCTTTGTGCCTGACTTTCTATTTCTATATTTGCGAAATGCAGCTTTTAAACCGGAAGCTGCATTAAATTTATGAACCTTATCAAATTAAATGTAAATATATTATGAAATATCAAGTTATCATTATCGGGGGAGGACCTGCCGGCTATACCGCTGCCGAGACAGCCGGAAAAGCCGGATTAAGTGTTTTGCTGATCGAGAAAAACAGTCTGGGTGGTGTGTGTCTTAACGAAGGATGCATTCCTACCAAAACGCTGCTCTATTCGGCCAAGACTTATGATTCTGCCCGTCATGCTGCAAAATATGGCATTGTGGTACCCGAAACCTTTGCCGATGTTCCCAAGATTATAGCCCGTAAAAATAAAGTGGTGCGCAAGCTGGTGCTGGGCATTAAGGCCAAACTTACGGCCTGCAATGTAAAGATTGCCCCTGGCGAAGCTTTCATCATAAATAAAAACACAGTTCGTTGTGCCGACGAAACTTTCGAATGTGATAACCTGCTGATTTGTACCGGCTCCGAAACCATTATTCCATCGATTTATGGCATTGAAGGCGTGGATTACTGGACACACCGCGAAGCACTGAACTGCACCGAAATTCCAAAAACCATGGTGGTTGTGGGCGGCGGAGTCATCGGTATGGAGTTTGCCGCTTACTTTAACAGCATGGGCAGTCAGGTAACTGTTATCGAAATGCAGGACGAGATACTTGGTGGTATGGATAAGGAACTTTCTGCTCTTTTGCGCGCCGAATATGGCAAGCGCGGCGTTAAGTTTTTGCTCAGTACATCGGTCACACAACTTTCGCAAGATGCTCAGGGCATTACAGTAACCTGCCAATCGGGTGAAACCGAACAACTGATTCTGGCCGATAAACTATTGATGAGTGTAGGCCGCCGTCCTGTGACTCAGGGATTTGGGTTAGAGAACTTAGGCCTGAAGCTCACCGAAAGAAATCATCCGGTGGTGACCAATAAGATGGAAACATCGCAACCGGGTGTCTATGTTTGCGGCGACCTGACCGGTTTCTCGCTACTGGCGCATACTGCTGTTCGTGAAGCCGAAGTTGCCATACATACCATTCTTGGCAAAGACGATGTCATGAGTTATTCAGCCATTCCGGGCGTTATTTACACCAATCCCGAATTTGCCGGCGTTGGTGCTACCGAAGAATCGCTGAAAGCCAAAGGCGATTCTTACAAATGCATCAAGATACCTATGGCCTATTCCGGTCGTTTCGTGGCCGAGAATGAAGGCGTAAATGGCTGGTGCAAAGTCATTGTAAGCGATGATAATGTCATTCTCGGGGCACACGTTCTGGGCAATCCGGCATCAGAAATCATCACGCTGGCAGGCATGGCCATTGAGCAGCAACTCACTGTTTCGCAGTGGATGCGCATTGTGGTCCCTCACCCCACGGTGGGAGAAATCTTCCGCGAAGCACTAGCCACACTATAACAGATTTGCTTTAAATAAGTCATAAAAACAGTAAAGCACAAAGAGCATCTTGTCCGTTTCGGGAAAATAAATGCATCTTTGTGCTTCTTTTTTGTCCGAATTCATCTAAATTTGTCGTAGTTACATCCGCTAATCTGAACTAAGGCAATGAAACGTATTTTATTTACAATCCTTATTTTCGCGGCACTTCCACTGTGGAGTCAGACGACATTCACCGAGAAAATCGAGTCACTCATAGCTGCCCTTCCTCAAGGTTCTGAAGTCGGAATCGCCATCTACGACCTCACCGCCAAACAACCCCTGTATCTGTACAACGATGCCAAACTGTCGCGCCCTGCCTCTACCATGAAGTTGGCCACCGGCATCACCTCGCTTGCCCGTACCGATATGGAGAAACCATTTAGCACGCAGGTATGGTATACCGGCAACATTACCGACAATGTACTGAACGGCGATCTCTATGTAGTAGGTGGTTTCGACCCCGAATTCGATGAAGAAGGCATGCGCGCACTGGTACAAAGCATTAATCAGTTGCCTTTTAAGAAGATAAATGGCCATATCTATGGCGATGTATCGATGAAAGACTCCCTTTACTGGGGCGAAGGATGGGCGTGGGACGATACGCCGGAATCCTTTCAGCCCTATCTTTCTCCGTTGATGTTCAGCAAAGGAACAGTAACTGTGACGGTTGCTCCCGCCGAAACCAAAGGTGCTCCGGCATCGGTTTTCGCGTATCCGAACTCTTCCTATTACAACATTCAGAACGATACCCGGACGCAAACTTCAGGTGCGGGTAAATTCGATATTAACCGCAACTGGCTGGAAAACGGCAATCAGATTACTGTAAAAGGAAATGTGGAACGCAAGTCGGGTAGGGAGTTAAATCTCTATTCTTCTCAGGATTTCTTTATGCATACTTTCGTCGACCGTCTGTCAGATTTGGGCATCACCTCTGATACCTGCTACAGTTTTGCGGTTTTGCCACACGATTCTACGGCCATTTTTATCGGTAGCTATGAAACGCCTGCACAAAAAGTGCTTGAAAAGATGATGAAGGACAGTGATAATCTTTGTGCCGAAGCCTTGCTCTACCGGCTTGGTGCGCATACCACTACTCATAAAACAGTGAATGCCTATGCCGGACTGAAAGAGATCAACGGCTTGCTCAAACAACTGGGTTATGCCACAGGGCAATATAAAATTGCCGATGGATCGGGACTGTCTAACTACAATTATTTATCGCCGGCTATCTTAGTCGATTTATTGAAATATGCTTACAGTGATACCGAGCTCTTCCGCCAGCTTTATAAATCTCTCCCGATTTCCGGTATCGATGGTACACTAAAACATCGCATGAAACAAACCGCCGCATTTCGTAATGTGCACGCCAAAACCGGATCATTTACCGGAATCAATTGTCTGGCAGGTTACACGCAAACTGCTGATGGTCACGATATTGCATTTGCAATCATGAATCAGAATATTCTTCAGCCACTAAAAGCCCGCGAATTTCAGAACAAGGTCTGCGAAGCTATCTGCAACCTGAAAACTGAGTAGCTATTGGTGGCTTGCTGGCAATAGTTCGCCAGCTTATTGGGAAGCGTTTGGTAAGAAGTTGTCAAAGGCTTGCTGTCTGACTATCTATATTCAATCAAAATATTTCAGCTTGTTTGTTCGGAATAATTACTTTTATGGGTGTTGTTTTTCTCAGGAGTGAATTTAAATAAAATTATGTACTAATATATAAAAATAAAACACGACAGATTAATCAAAATAATATTTAATAATTTATATTTGCAACAAAAGTACAACGAAACAACATAAAACACCAATAAATAAAAACCTAAATCTTGTATATATGCCATAGATGTTAAAAGCAAGTATATCTATATATATAATTAAAAATTAAAAATTACAAACATGAAAAAAATTGTTTATTGCCTTATTTCACTCTTTGTATTCTTAAGTTGTAATGAAAAAGATGATGTAATTGCGGGTAAGATTGAAATTCCCGAAGAAACATCAGACTCTATGACATTTAATGCTGAAGGTGGTGAGATGGACTTCTCTTTCACTACTAATCTGGATTGGACAGCCACAACAACTGTAGACTGGATTAAAATCAATCCTTCGAGCGGTATTTCCGGAAATAATACAATTACAGTCGTCGTTGATGAAACTTCTGTAAACAGAGCATCGGTAATTACTATAGAATGTGGTAATGATATTATCGAAATATCTGTTGATCAGAACAGGTATCCCACCTCCAACAGTTTTGAAGTTTCATATACAGAAATGACTCTTGAAAACTATCTGAATGATAAATTCGAATGGCAGTTACTGCTGAGAGATGAAGACAATCAGAATAGTTATGGTTATTCAGGATCATCTATTACTGTAACTTTCTATCTTGATTCAGAATGGAACTATAGCAAAGGCATTCCTTTTGGCGATTATGCTATTGACGAAACAACTGAAGCAGGCACAGCATCTGCTAAAATAACGAAAGGTTGGAACAACACTCAAATTAATAGTGGTTGGGTAGAACTTATCGAAGATGAAGCAGGACTAAAAGTTGGATTTGTAGGAACAACCACAGACGGAGAAAAAATCAACACTTATTATACAGCTTCTGCCAGTGATCTTTATGTGTTTAACAATGCTTATGGCAGCTCAATTACTCAAGATCTTTATATCGATAATTATCCCCAGGCTTATATCGAAGATGAGGGCGATGTTTTTGGTATTGGCAAAAGACTTTGGAATCTGAATATTGCTCAGAGTGATATTCAGTTTAAATATATCGGTGTACATGAAGGTATCGGCGACTGGTTGTCTGTTTCTCTTGTTACTCCGATGAGTGCTACTTCTCCTGCAGGAACTTATGAATTTGTCTTTGAAGATTATTATCTGAAAGACTGGACAGCACTTTGCGGAGAACGCTCTTGGTTGAATGGACAAGGCATTAATTCTTGGTGGAAATCTCAGGTTGGTCCTAATGATTTTATAAAAGAAGCGCCTTTTGTAGCAGGTATTGTTGAAATTACCGAAAATGCTGATGGTACTTTCTTAATTAGTATAACTGGCGTAGATGATGCCCTTCCTCAAAATCATACGATGGTTGTTCAATACAATGGATATGTGGCCCGCTATGACAGAAACAACACAGGTGAATTTGGCGTTGCCAATGCTGACTTTTACGGGCCATACGAATTCCCTTCTGATAACATGAACTGGTTCATAGGTGTGGGCGATAATGATTTCAAGGATTATGGCATGGAAAAAGGTAAGGCATGGGTGTTTGATGTTATGGCACGACCTGATCAAGTCTTTACAAAAGGCCTTCCTGAAGGGACTTACGTAATCGGTACTTCAACTGCATACGAAGCAGGTACTTGTCATATGGCTAAATACCGTATTTATGATTCATGGACATTAAGAGAAATAAATATCGTATCGGGACAGATCGAAGTAAAACTATTGGCTGATGGCCGCGAAGTCATAACTATTGATGTAGTTGATGAAAATGGTGAAGCACATAAGGGAGAGTATTGTGGTATTGTACCAAAATATTCTGTCGTGAGCATCCCATATCAGGATAAAGTATTCAATGGAGATGATGCACGCGTTATGGTATCATATAATGGTAGCAACTATGCACCAAATGGTGAAACACCTGCAAAACATGGATGGGACATTATCATGGAAGATGCTGAACTGCTCGATTCTAACGGAAAAACCGGCCTGGGTATTTCATTAGAGTTGCGCACAAGTGAAGAAACGTCTTTTGAAGCCGGATTACCTGTTGGTACTTTCCCTATTTATGAACCTAATACAAATGGAGTGGACAAAGGCATTTATAACGGAGATCTTACTTATTATCAGATATTCTATGAAGCATCTTCGAGAAAAATTGCAATAACCGGTGGTCATATAGTAGTCTCTAAAAATGGTGATGATTATACCATTGAACTTGCTCTCGAAACCGGTAATAGTGAGGTGATGTACAGAATAACAGGTGGTTATACAGGTGCATTGATTATGAATGATTATAGCACTTGGTCTGGTAATTCGAGAACTAAGCTTGAAGAAAAACAGGAAACAACTAAACATTTGTTTCTTAAATGATTAGATAAATATTTGCTGATTTAGAAACAGCAATTCTTTAGTAAAGATAAACGTAAATATTTTACAAGAGACTGTCACATACTGTTTTGAGTATAATATTTACGTTTTTCATTATTGCTGAATGTGATACATATTTATATATCACATCAGCTCTCTGATTGAAAAATGATTTCGATTATATGATATCTAACTTTTAAAACTATTAATGTATGAACTTGAAAAAAACAACCCGATTGCTGTTTTTAGCACTCTGTCTGGCAGCTTTCCCTTTTCAGGGCTATGCCGAAGGCGTAACAAACTGGCTTCTTGTAACAGATGCAGGACGTAAATACAACATGAACGATGTGGATTATTTGCTATCGTCCGACGATACAACAGAATTTATTGTGGCCTTAACTAATGGTGACCTCATTCTTGGAGTGAAAAAGGTGACTTTTACAAACGATGGTGGTACAGGTATATCCATTAGTGAAAAAAATGGAGAAATCTCTCTTTATTCGGTTGTAGTATCAAGCACGCTGAATCTGTTTAATTGCGAAAAAGGAAGTGTTATAAAGATTATCAGTCCCACAGGCGCTATAGTAAAAAGCGTTGTGGCCGAAGGTGGCCAGACCACCATTGCTGTCGATGATCTTGCAAGTGGTTATTATCTGTTGAACTCAGGTAAATCGACCATTAAATTCATTAAAAAATAACCTTCTAAATTTCAAGATATGAAATCAATATTATCTACCTTTTTCCTCGCCTTTTTCTGTCTCTTTACCGCACAGGCACAGTTTGTTATCGAAATGAACGATGGCAGCACGCTGAATCATGAAGGCAACGTCACTTTCTCTAAAAATGGCTCTGAAGATGCCTGGAGCATCGGCGATACTTACTCTTCGGAAACCGATATTAAAGATATCCTTTCTATTTCGATAGCAGAACCTGCCATGGCACCCGCCAAAATAGGTGATTACTATTACTCAGATGGTACCTGGAGTGATGGTGGACTAATCAGTATCGATGATCACGGACTGAATGCGGTTTGGGCTGATGAAAAACCGGCACCGCTGGCAGGTAAAACAGTGGTAGGCATCGTGTTTCAGACAAATGCATCACGCATTGCCGAAACAGAAAACACCAACGGTTTTGTGAATGGCTATGTAGTGGCTGTAAAAAATGCTCATGGTACACAGAAAAATACGACATGGTGGACAACCGATTATAACTTCAATGCACTGAGCGGAACGAAGCTGGCTTCTTCATGGTATGCCAATGTAAAAGGTTATGAAAACACCATGAAGGTGCAGGATAAGTATTCGACAAGAATGTATATGGTACCCGCTTTCGACTGGACACTAAATGATTTTCCGCTGGATGCACCCGAAACATCAAGTGGCTGGTTCCTCCCATCTACCGGACAGGTGTGGGATATGATAGCCAATCTTTGCGGTCACGAAGCAGCCAATGTGTTGAAAGGGTGGCAAACCAAGGGCTACGACGCCACCTATTATTGTGCCGAAAATGTATCTTATAATGTCATCGATATGTTCAATGCAACGATGGAGAAGATTGCCGATGAAGATAAAGAAGTGTTGGTCATCAACGATGCCAACCACCCCTTTACCTCTTTGTGGACCTCTAATCCATACGATAGCGAATCGGCCTGTATCTTTAATATCGGCATCAATGGTCTGGTAGAATGTATGGCCGAATGGTTCGATGGCGACTGCTTTGCACGCCCTGTTCTGGCTTTCTGATAAGTGTTGATAAAAAGTATAATGGGTTAAAATTTAAACTTTAATGGTGTCAAATGAGTTATATATCTGATTAACGTATCAAATATTGACCAGATGAAAAAGTTTATCTTTTATTTACTTCCCCTATTTCTGTTGTTTAGTTGCAATCATAAAGATGATTTTGCAGACGAAGGGAAAATAGAGATTGATAGTCCTATATCTCTGCAATTCAATCATGGAGGTGGGGTAATGTATTTTAGCTTTAGTGCAAATATGGACTGGACATCCACTGTAACTACAGAGTGGATTAACTATACGCCCAAAAGTGGTTCAAATGGGACTAATACTATTGTTGTAACTGTTGGTGCAACAACAGACTATCGGGAAGGTATTATTACACTGAAATGTGGTACCGATGAAATCGATGTTTCGGTAACACAGGATAGCGCTAATCAGTTGGACTAATCTTAAAGAAAATATATAATCGCGGGTTGCAGAGATTATTTCCTCTGGAACCCGTTTTTATTTGTCAACACTT
>CAMTOS010000072.1 GCA_947074195.1 uncultured Bacteroides sp. | reverse complement strand
ATGTTTATGCATACGGCTGCTCCGGTGACGTGCGATTTCGGTGCCTCTTATATCGGTGCCAACAAACTCTTTATGGCCGATGAAGCGATGGATTTGTTCCTCTTCTTCGGCGAACCCAAAGATATCCTCAGTGAATACACCGCTTTAGTGGGTCGTCCCGAAATGCCGCCGTTATGGTCGTTTGGTACCTGGATGAGCCGCATTACTTACTTCAGTGAAGAGGAAGGTCGCGAAGTGGCACAACAAATCAGAGCGAATAAGATACCTTGTGATGTGATTCACTTTGACACAGGATGGTTCGGTACCGATTGGCAGTGTGATTACGCCTTCGCTGCCGACCGGTTTGACGATCCGGAAAAGATGCTTTCCGACCTGAAGGATCAGGGTTTTCGCGTTTGTCTGTGGCAGCTGCCCTACTTCACTCCAAAGAATAAGTTTTTCCCCGAACTGGTACAGAACAATATGTATGTCCGCAACGGAAAAGGTCAGCTCCCCTATGAAGATGTGGTACTCGACTTTACCAACCCCGAAACTGTGGCGTGGTATCAGGGCAAAATTGCCAATTTGCTGGAACAGGGCGTGAGTGCCATCAAAGTAGACTTTGGCGAAGGCGCTCCGCTCGAGGGCATTTATGCCAATGGACGTTCCGGACTCTATGAGCACAATCTCTATCCGCTAAGATACAATCAGGCTGTAGCCGACATCACACATCAAACAAATGGCGAACACATCATCTGGGCACGTTCGGCCTGGGCAGGTTCGCAGCGTTATCCGTTGCATTGGGGAGGTGATGCGGCGACGACCAACACCGGTATGCACGGCACTATCCGCAGCGGATTATCACTGGGCTTATCGGGCTTCTGCTTCTGGAGCAATGACATTGGTGGCTTTGTCACCGAAACACCCGAAGCACTCTATCGCCGCTGGCTGCCTATGGGCTTTCTGGTATCGCACAGCCGGGTGCATGGCGCGCCTCCCACTGAGCCGTGGTACTATGGAGAGGACTTTACCAACTATTTCCGCAAATGTGCTGCACTGAAATACCAGCTGATGCCTTACGTTTATGCGCAGGCCAAACAGTGTACCGAACAGGGTTTACCGATGATGCGCGCGTTGTTAGTGGAGTATCCCGATGATCCCGGTGCATGGTTGATAGATGATGCTTATATGTTTGGTGACAACATCCTCGTGGCACCGATGCTCGAAGAAGGCAACAGTCGGGATGTCTATCTGCCCGGCAAAAACAAGTGGATTGATTACCAAACGGGGAAAGCCTATTCACCCGGTTGGAACCATATCACCTGCGGTGACCTTCCTGTGGTGATGATGGTAAAAGATGGCTCGGCCATTCCGCACGTGCCCCTTGCCGAATGTACCGACCAGATAGACTGGAGCAAGGTGAGCTGGAAGAAATATCTGGCTGATAAGAAGCAGGCAGAAGGTCTGATTTACTTGCCCGGCGACGAACAATTGCATACTTTTTCATTAAGATAATTCTCTCTCACAATGATGAAACACGTCTCTTTTCTCATCGCAGGCTGGCTCGCAATGGGTCAGCCTGCCATGGTTCAGGCACAGCCTCAACCTAAAATTACCCACCTGCAAACTTATCAGGATACGACGCTGACTGATGATGCGCGTATCGACCACCTCTTATCAATCCTCACGCTGGAGGAGAAGATTGATCTGCTCTCGAGCAACTTAGCAGTGCCGCGGTTGGGTATTCCCGACTGCGGCCATTACGAAGGATTGCACGGTCTTACACTTGGCGGAGCCGGTCGCTGGGGAGGCGAAGAGATTAATGCCAATGGCGAAAAGGTAGCAACCGATTACCCCACTACTGTCTTCCCGCAATCGTACGGGTTAGGCTGTACGTGGGACAGAGTGTTGCTTCAAAAGGTAGGTGAGCAAACTGCCGAAGAAGCCCGCTACTACATGCAGGTACCGGGCGGTAAGCGCAGGGCACTCGTTATGCGGGCACCCAATGCCGATCTGGCACGCGACCCACGCTGGGGCCGCACCGAAGAGAGTTTTGGTGAAGACCCATACCTCACTGCCGAACTTACTGTAGCACAAATTAAAGGTCTGCAGGGCAATCATCCACGCTACTGGAAAACAGCTTCACTAATGAAGCATTTTCTGGCCAACAGCAACGAAGATGGTCGCGATAATTCCTCTTCAGATTTCGACAACCGCTTGTTCTATGAATATTATGCATATCCGTTCTATAAAGGAATTACCGAGGGAGGAAGTCGCGCATTTATGGCAGCATATAACAGCTGGAACGGTATACCTATGACAATTCACCCGTGTCTGGATAGTATCACCCGCCAACAATGGGGCAACAATGGTATCATCTGCACAGACGGCGGTGCACTGGGTTTGCTGGTCAATGCTCACAAGGCTTATCCAACCATGGCCGAAGGTGCAGCAGCTGTCGTAAAAGCCACCACCGGACAGTTTCTCGACAACTATAAAGAGGCCATTAACGAGGCCATCAGTCTGAACCTGCTTACCGAAGCAGAGATTGACAAAGCCATCCGTGGGAACCTCTATGTGTCACTTCGCTTAGGGCTACTTGACGGAGAGAATTGCGATAATCCCTATCTAAACATTGGCAGAGACACTACTCAGATTGCACCATTTCTTACAGAAGAAGCGAAAGAGTTATCACGCCTCATCACCGCAAAATCTGTAGTACTGCTGAAGAACGATGCCTCAACATCGGGCAATGCCCCCTTACTGCCTCTTCAGGCCGATAACCTCAGGAAGGTCGTTATCGTCGGTCCCTATGGAGATGAAATTGTACAAGACTGGTACAGCGGCACTCCATCGTATGAAACCACCATCTTGCAGGGCATACGCAATGCCGTTAGCAAAGACACTGAAGTACTTTACTTTAAGAACAACCGCATGGGTGAAGCTGCCCGCGCTGCTGCCGATGCCGATATCGCACTGGTTTGCGTAGGGAATCATCCGTACGGAACCCGCCGCGACTGGTTCTTTTGCCCGGTACCCAGCGATGGCCGCGAAGCCGTAGACCGCAAATCGATGATGCTCCCCGATGAAGATATGGTGAAAGAGATCTATAAGGCCAACCCCAATACAGCACTCATATTGGTCAGCAGTTTTCCGTATACGATAAACTGGAGCCAGGAACATCTGCCGGCCATTGTGCACATCACCCACTGCAGCCAGGAACAAGGCAATGGACTGGCCGATGTATTGTTCGGTAAGATCAACCCTGCAGGACGTACCAATCAGACCTGGGTAAAAGAGATTACGGATCTGCCCGATATGATGGACTACAACATCCGTAATGGCCGGACTTATATGTACAACGATAAGGATGTGCTCTATCCCTTCGGTCATGGCCTGAGTTATACCACTTTTACGTATGATAAGATGAAACCGGTACGAAAGGATAAAGATCATGTATATGTCACAGTGGAGATCAGCAATACCGGCGTCAGAGATGGAGAGGAAGTAGTGCAAATCTATGCACAATATCCTCATTCAAAAGTGTCACGACCAGTGAAACAGCTTCGCGCTTTCGAGCGGGTATTTATAGAACACGGTAAAAGCAAAGAGGTTACGTTCATCATCCCGCAAGAAGAGTTTGGCTACTGGAGCGATACAGAAGGACGTTTCGTTATAGAACCGGAAGTAGTTACCCTGTTAGTCGGCGCATCCTCCGAAGATATCCGTTTGAAAGGAAATATCAGGTTATAAAAAAGAGCCGCTTCGCATCACTGCGCCGCGGCCCTGCCAAATGTGTGTATAATAGATTACATCTCTAACGTTTACGAATGAATATTGTTTTTCTTAGAAGTTGTTTTGTGAAGCATCCCACCATAGACGTGTGCCACCATTATCGGAGCCACCTAATTGTTGCAATAAGCTATTGTAAAGTGTCGGATCACTTTCTTTGTATCCTTGTGGGAATGGCACGCGGCGAATCATCTCGTCTGTGCTGATTGCACCACCACTGTTATTAACAGCTACCTGGAAGATTTGCGGATAACCTGTACGACGTTGTTCTGCCCATGCTTCACAACCTTCAGGGTAGATAGCCAGCCATTTCTGTGTAATGATCTGCTCTAACTGCTCTTCCTGTGTACCCGATGCATTGTACTTAGGTGATATCGTTGTACGTGGCTGAGCATTAAACTCAGTAAGGAACGCATCTTTGTATTCGCGTGGTTGCTTTTCGCTGGCGATATAAGCGTCATAACCACTTACACCCCATTGATTGAACGATGTTTCGATACCTTTTTCGTAATAGTACTGTGCAGTATTTGTGCTGATGTAGCCTCTTAAAGCAGCTTCGGCACGAAGGAACCAGATTTCTGCAGCAGACATCACGATGATATTGGTTTCAGGAGTCACAGTTGTCCACGAGTGCATCTGATAACGGTTATCGTTGGTCAGATTGGTACCCTGGCGGATGCCTTTGTATGTTCCGGTAATGTCGAACAGATAAGGTACACCTACATCGCCACCACCATCGGCTGGTTTGTAGTATTTAGACATACGTGGATCTTCATAACCGTTCAGGAACGATTCCATAGAAGCATTCATGTATACTTCCCACCAGTTGGCAACACCACCCAGAGGATTGGCTACACCATATTCGCCGATAGTTTCATCATAGCTTTCGAGCACACCACCTTTGTCAGAAAGGGCTGCCGTTACCTGTGTCTGTGCCATCGATTTGTCTACGTTCGATACGCGCATACCTAAACGAAGACGTAGTGAATTGGCAAACTTAATCCATTGTGCATAGGTACGTTTACCTTCAGGCATCATGATATCTGTATCGGCAAATGTATTAGCACCTCCAGCTTCGATATGTGCATGCAGTGTTGTAATCGCATAATTCAGATCGTCGAAGAAGCATTGGTATACTTCTTTCTGAGTTTGCGAAGCAGGAGTAGCCTGTCCGAAAGATGAATATACAATCGGGCCATAGTAGTCTGTTACACGGTGCATAGCCGCAACTTTAATAATCTTGGCTACCGCATTGAATGCAGCAAACTCAGCGTCAGCTGTTAATTGCTCTGCGGTAAGTACAGATGGCATTACCTGTGCATAAGTGTAGTCCCATTGTGCGGCACACCATCCTGTATTCAAGTTGTAAGATGAGTTCTGATTGTTGAATGAGCCCACCATGTCGTGAAAATATCCTGAGAACATATCGGCTACCAGATTCTGCATGATCTGATACTGCCAGTTTGTTCCGTCTACATTAGTCTGATAAATAATACCTCGTTGAATAACCTTGAAAGGGATCTTTTGTTTCATGAAGTCAATATCCTGTAGTTCTTCAGGAAATGAATTCTTGTTATCGTTATAGTTTTCAAAATTATCGGTACATGCTCCAAGTGCTGCCAGATGACCGATGAATATGGTCTTTGCTATATTTTTAAGTAATTTCATAACGTACAGATTTTAGTTTTAGAATGTAAACTTAAGATTGAAACCCATGTTTCTTGTAGTTGGCATACCAAATACATCTACGCCCTGGTTGCCGTTGCCCACTGAAAGAATTGCATCCGGATCGAATGGAGCTTTCTTGTGGAAGAAGAAAAGGTTACGTGCCACGAATGACAGGTCTAAGCCCTGGATGATTCCTGTTCTGCCAAGAAGACTTCTTGGGAATGAATAACCAAGTGACAATTCGCGAAGACGAACATTTGTTGCACTGTATCTGTAGTATTCTGTACATCCGTCACCACGTGCACCAACTTTTTTATAGAATCCCTGAACATCTGTAAACTGATGTCCGCCTACTTCTACATAACCTGCATCGCGTGCACTGCCTGAGTTTTTGCTTACACCGCGAGAATCCAATGCCATCTGTGTAAGTGAGATTACATCACCACCAACGCGTGCATCGATCAGGAAGTAAAGGTTAAAGCCTTTGTAGCTGAAAGTGTTGTGCCAGCCCATCAACCAGTCGGGGCTTGAATTACCAAGTTTAGTATTTGAACCTGTTTCGATCTGTGGCAAGCCATCATCGCCTACTACTACTTTACCGTTCGAATCATATACGAAGTCGTTACCATAGATATCACCTAAGCGACCACCTTTTACTACGCGCATACGATAAGGCATTGCCAGACCATTGTCACCATAAGTAAATGAATCATAATCACCAAGATCTACTACTTTGTTTCTGTTTAACGAGAAGTTCACACCTGTTTTCCAGCGGAAGTCTTCGGTCATTACCGGAGTAGCACCTACTGTTACTTCAACACCTGTATTGCGAATCTTACCTGCATTTACATATTTGTAAGGGTAACGGCCAACAGGATCCTGTACATATAATAACTGATTCTTTGTATCTGTCTTATAAAATGTCACATCGAAGTCCAATCTTCTGTGAAGGAAGCTCCACTCCATACCTGCTTCCCATGAAGAAGAGATTTCAGGCTTAAGATTGTCGAAACCATACTGACGTGACTGGATGATACCGCCTGGAAGAATTACATCGGCAGGAGCAGTGATACCGATTGGAAGGTCATTACCTACCTGCGCCCAAGATGCACGTACTTTACCAAAGCTTACCCATTCTGGCATAGCGATTGAGTTTGTAAGGATCCACGACAAACCAACAGAAGGATAGAAGAAACCTGACTTCATGCTGTTTGTATAGGCAAGAGTAGACGACCAGTCGTTACGCATAGTCAAATCTAAGTAAAGGCTTTCTTTGAAACCAACCTGAGCTGTACCGAACACCGACTGAATAACGCGGCGTGCATTGATAGTCTGATTAATGTAAGCTGTACCTGTGCCACCGAAGTTGATGTTGGCTACCGTAAATACATTTGCATAGTACAAACCGGCTTTACCAGAGTCAAGCTTCAGCATGTTCGATTTTGTAGAGTTGATACTACCACCGATAGCTGCATTCAACGACCAGCTGTCCCACGATTTGTTGAACATCGCCATTACATCACCATAGGCCATAAAGTCAGAGCTGTTCATGTCGATGTAACGACCATTTTCGTGAGTTAGCTCAAGAGCAGTAGTTGCATACATTTTCTGACGATAAAGATCGCTGATGTAGTCTACATTACCACGAGCCTGTACAGAGAACCAGTCGTTAATTTTCAAATTAGCAGAAAGCGATGCAAGAGCACGATAGCGTTTATCATTGCTTGTTACACGGTTTGTCAACCAGTAAGGGTTCTGCTCGAAACCACCAATCGGAGTGATGTACCAGTTCTGAGACATCAGATTGCGTGCAGGATCAAGAACTTCGAAATTGTCTTTATATTCTGCCATATCCATTCCGCGTGGGAAAGTATACAAACCTACCAATGGGTTCATATAGTAACCACCAGATGACTGACGATTCTTAATAGTCTGTGTCATCAGGCTCACATTTGCATCAAGTTTAAGACGATCTTTGAACAAAGTTGCTGTTTCGCGCAATGTCAGATTGTGCTTATGCAGTTTGTTTACATCGATAATACCCTTAGCAGTTGTATTGGCATACGAGAAGTAAGTCTGGAAGTTTTCTTTTCCGGCCATTACGCTCAAAGAGTTGATAGCAGTAACACCGTTCGAGAAGAAGTTATCTGCATTGTTGTAGTCAGTCAGATTGCCTTTATCACCCCAGCTGTCGTTTACGTCACGACCATAATTATTCTGGAATTCAGGAAGACAGATAGCGTGGTCAACCATCAGGCTCGAGTTAAATGTAACGCGAGACATACCTGCTTTACCACTCTTAGTAGTAATAAGGATTACACCATTGGCAGCCTGCGAACCATAAAGCGCCGCAGCCGATGCACCTTTCAGGATGCTCATGCTTTCAATATCGTCCGGGTTAAGATTCGAGATACCATCACCCGAGTCACGGTTACCGCCATCATTGTCGCCACCCATTACAGAGAACGCCTGCTCAGAAGATGAGTTTAGCATAGGCACACCATCGATTACATAAAGCGGCTGGTTATTACCGTTTTCGTTTGCCGAGCGGATACCACGGATTGATACTTTAGCAGAACCACCTAAACCAGATGAGTTTTTAGAGATCTGTACCCCTGCAGTTTTACCGGCAAGTGCATTGATCATATTCGGATCTTTAGCGCGAGTCAGCTCATCACCACCTACCTGTTGAGTAGAGTAAGTCAGCGAAGCTTCTTTTCTCTTGATACCCATCGCTGTTACAACAACGGTTTCAAGAGCAGTCGACTCTTCGTCAAGTTTGATTGTCAGCGATCTGCGACCATCAAGAGAAACCACCATTGGTGTATATCCCACATAGGTAACGCTTAGTTTGGCAGTTGGGGGAACTGTCAGCGTAAAGTTACCGTCGAAATCGGTGATGGTACCGTTAGTAGTGCCTTCCTCGAGCACATTTGCTCCGATGATAGGCTCACCCTGCATATCGGTTACCACACCTTTTACAGTAATGGTGTTTTGTTTTACTGCTGCTACACTTGCTGCCGGAGTGGTTTTGGTCAGCACTATATTGTTGCCTTCCATTACGTATTCGATACCTGTACCCCCGAACGCATGGTCCAGGACTTCGGCTACCGACATATCGGCTGCATTCACAGAAACTACACGGTTTGTGTTGACCGTTTTTTTATTATAAACGAACAGGTATTCTGTCTGTGCTTCGATTTGCGACAGTAAATCAGAAACCTTCAGGTTAGAGTCGGAAATGTTAACTTTCGTACTCTGAGAGTACGTATTTCCACTATAAACCTGCAACGTCACGAACATTAACAAGAATAAAGTGATCTTCATTGTAAGAAATAGTTGCTTTAGGGCTAAATTTTTTGGGCATAAAAGTCCATTCAAAGAAATTTTTCTCATATCTTTGTAATGTGTTAAGTTAATAAATTGATTAAGGTCGATTTTTGACTGTTTTGAATCGGAAAGTATGGGGGTGCTTTCCGATTCTTTTTTTTGTGTTAAATCAATAGTTTATATTTTCATAAGTATTATTTTAAAGGGGGTTATTTACTCTATATTAATTATTGTTTTGCTTATTCTATAATGATGGTTTTGCCATCTTCCTGCACAGTATATTTAAACGGATTATCTTTTTGTATCACACGCAATACGTGCTCTACCCCATCCTGTTCTTTAAATTTACCTGTACATTTATAATTCAGTACTTCTTTGTTTTTCACTATAAACTTTACGTTATAGTATTTCTCAAGTCTGCTCAGCAAGTCGTCCAGCGGTGTATCGTCGAAACAATAAAGTCCTTCTTTCCATCTCAGGAAATCATCTGAGCGCATTCTTGATCTTTTATATTTGCCATCGGCTGCATAAAAAATTTCATCGGGCTGCATCCGTACAATGGGTTTCACGCCATTGTGCTCGTATATATCGATTACACCTTCTACCAGTGCTGCTTCAAAGAAATCGGTTCCGCTGTAGGCACAAACATTAAAACGGGTTCCTACTACGCCGATCTTGTTCATATCGGTATTTACATAGAACGGAAGCTTCTTGTCATGTGCCACTTCAAAATAGGCCTCTCCGTCCAGCTGCACATCTCGGTTTTTTAAACCGAAGTCTTTATCATATTTCAGCGTAGACTGTGCATTGAGCCATACGGTTGTTCCATCGGCCAGCGTTATTTGCGCTCTTTGTCCCGGAGGAACGGTTACCGATTGCAATGCCAGCGGTATAGTGCTGTACTGGTATTCTTTCCAGAGTAATCCGCAGCTTAGTATGACAATGATCGATGCAGCTATACCCATACTCCATTTCACCATCATTATGGTTTTGGCCTTTTTGGGCTGTGCCTTTTCTTCTGTATTCATAAAGAGAGCGATATCGTAGAACTTACGTTCTTCAAGAAATCTATCTCTGTTCTCCGGACTGTTTTCCGTCCATTCTATAATTCTGCGTTCTTCATCTTCGTTGGTTTCTCCTCGGAAGTATTTATGTAAGATTTGTTGGTCCATTTTCAGTCTTCTACCTTTTAATAATTTAAAGTTTGCTTTGTTGCCTATTGTATATTCATAACAGGTCAATCAGCTACAACCCTAAAAAGAAAATGCATTTTTTAAAAATTATTTTTAGCGCATACTTTTTAACGCTGCTCTGAATATAAAACAGCTCACCCTTAATGAACCCTAAAAGAAGAATGATTATTTTTTGAATTATTTTTTATCCTACCTGCTATAGCATTGATTTAATGGCTTTTAGACTGGATAAAAAAAGAGAAAAGAGGGAATGCATAAAGTAGTTTTTCGCCATACATTGAGTAGAGTTAGTAAAAGTATGGAGTGGATTTATCGAAAGTAATGGAAAAAAGAAGCAAAGCAAAAGATTAGAATAAGATAGAAACCAGATAATCTTTCAGCTCATGACGAAGCACTTTCAGTACTTTAGAGATGTGATACTCCACATTCTTCAGCGACATATCGAGCTGGGCAGCGATTTCTTTATTGGGCGTATTCTTATAGCGGCTCAATACAAAGATATTACGACTTTGCGATGGAAGATTTTTCAGGGTACGGTCAACAATCTGCTGAATCTCACTGTCGAAAATGCGGTCGGGATCGCAAGCCTGAAGAGTAGAGATGCGGAGGTTCAGTTCTTTCATGCGATGATCGGTAATATCGCCTTCCACGCGCATACGTACTTGCCGGTGTTCCAGATGATTAAGGGCTTTGTTTTTAATGATGGTCAGAAGCAGGGCTTTCAGATTAGAGCCGGCTTGCCATTTATCACGGTTCTCCCAGAGTGATGCCATAGATTCCATAACCACATCTTCCGCCTCGGCACGATCACGCAGATACGAGTTAGCGAATGCTATAAATCGTTCGTGATTTTCCTGGAAAAATGCGGTAAATGAACTTAATGACTGTATGCAATTAACCGATGACATGTAATCTGTTTGTTGAAAATAAGAACCAGTTTCTGATGGCAAAACAACGCTTTTTTTCTTGAACGGCAAAATAATATTTCATTAATTTTTAGAATTAGCACACAGAATGTCAACAAGCTTTAAATAGAATATTTTTTACAATATAATCTTGCTAACAAAGGAGCGAATCTGATTTGCGCTAAATCCGCTAAAAAGATACAGATAGCAGACAGAAAAAATTAAGGTTTAGATTGTGAGCTATTAAACGTGTTTTACATGGGCAAATAAAACAATTTTCGGGTAATAAACACAACTTTTCTACGATGTTTAACAACATGAGACAGATGCCTGTTTTTGACAGTATGGTTATTTACCTCACTCTTTTCTAAATATTCATAGTTATTTACAGCCAATGAGTTATATAATAACAGCTAAACCATACTATTACAAACAATAATTAAATTACAGGATTGTCAAATTTCTGTCATATCAGTGACATATATTTAACATACTTAAGCGGGAAACACTCTCCCCTATTTACAGCCATAGCTCACCAATCTGACAGCAAGCTATCGCCAGCATACCGGGAAGCTATCGCTGGCAAGCCGGCAAACGCTTATCAGCTCAGCAGAAAAAGGGCAAAAAAAAGACGCACTCCGCAGAGCACGTCTTTCTTTATATATATAGGTATGTTATTACCTTATTATTTCTTCTCAGGTTTTGGAAGCAATGCTTTGCGAGAAAGTTTGAACTTACCTGTTTTTGGGTCAACCTCCATCAGTTTCACTTCAATTTCTTCGCCTTCTTTGATGCCTGCGTCTTCTACTTTTTCAAGACGTTTCCAGTCAATCTCAGAGATGTGCAACAAACCATCTTTACCAGGAAGGAATTCTACGAATGCACCATAAGGCATGATAGAACGCACTTTACCTTTGTAAATTTCACCTACTTCAGGAACTGCTACGATACCTTTGATAAGGCGCATAGCATCATCGATAGATTTTTTGTTTGTACCAGAAACTTCGATTCTACCCATACCATCAACTTCTTCGATAGTGATTGTAGCACCGGTTTCTTCCTGCATACCCTGAATAATCTTACCACCAGGGCCGATTACTGCACCAATGAATTCCTTAGGAATAGTCATTGTTTCGATACGAGGAGCGTTATCTTTCAGGTCAGCACGAGGTTCAGCGATAGTTTCAGTGATCTTGCCAAGGATGTGCATACGGCCATCTTTTGCCTGATTCAATGCACGTTCAAGGATTTCGTAAGAAAGGCCATCAACTTTAATGTCCATCTGAGTAGCAGTGATACCTTTAGTAGTACCTGTTACTTTGAAGTCCATATCGCCAAGGTGGTCTTCGTCACCAAGGATATCAGAAAGCACAGCATATTTGTCTTCGCCTGCATTCTTAATCAATCCCATTGCGATACCCGATACAGGAGCTTCGATCTTCACACCGGCATCCATCAGCGCAAGAGTACCTGCACATACAGTAGCCATAGAAGATGAACCATTCGATTCAAGGATATCAGAAACTACACGTACTACGTAAGGGTAGTTTGCAGGAATCACACCTCTCAATGCACGCCATGCAAGGTTACCGTGACCGATTTCACGACGACCTACACCACGTTGTGGACGAGCTTCACCAGTTGAGAATGGAGGGAAGTTATAGTGTAATAAGAAACGTTCTTTACCTTGGTTCAATACATCATCGATTGTTTTTTCATCGAGTTTAGTACCCAATGTAACAGTAGTCAATGACTGAGTTTCACCACGAGTAAATACTGCCGAACCGTGAGTTCCTGGTAAGTAATCTACTTCACACCAGATAGGACGGATTTCAGTAGTATTACGGCCATCAAGACGCTTACCTTCGTCAAGAATGCAACGACGCATCGCTTCTTTCTCAACATCATGGTAATAACGGTCAATCAGTTTGCCTTTTTCTTCAAGCTCTTCTTCAGTGAAGGTAGCCTTGAATTCGTCACAAATCACTTCGAAAGCTTCTCCGCGTTCGTGTTTATTGTTGTTACCAGAAGCAGCAACAGCGTAAGCTTTAGCATAACAAGCTTCGTGAACCTGTTTGCGAAGATCTTCGTCGTTTACTTCGTGGTCGTAAGCACGTTTCACAGTTTTGCCTACCATTTCGGTAAGTTCCATCTGCGCTTTACAATGCTTTTTAATTTCTTCGTGAGCAAACTTCATTGCTTCCAGAAGGTCAGCTTCAGAAACTTCGCTCATTTCGCCTTCTACCATCATGATGTTGTCATAAGTAGCGGCTACCATCACGTCCATATCAGCACGTTCCATCTGTTCGAAAGTAGGGTTGATCACGAACTGACCGTCGATACGACCAACACGAACCTCAGAGATAGGACCGTTGAAAGGAATGTCTGATACTGCAAGAGCAGCAGAAGCAGCAAGACCTGCAAGAGCATCAGGCATATCAACACCGTCTGCCGAGAAAAGGATGATGTTTACAAAAACATCTGCGTGATAATTATCTGGGAATAGAGGGCGCAAAGCGCGGTCTACAAGACGACAAGTCAGGATTTCATTATCAGAAGCACGGCCTTCACGTTTAGTGAAACCACCAGGGAAGCGGCCAAATGCTGCAAATTTTTCTTTATACTCTACCTGAAGAGGCATGAAATCAGTACCGGGAACTGCATCTTTAGCGGCACAAACAGTAGCAAGAAGCATAGTGTTACCCATGCGAAGCATTACAGAACCGTCTGCCTGTTTTGCCAGCTTTCCCGTCTCGATGGTGATGGTTCTTCCATCAGCCAATTCGATGTTTTTAACAATTGGGTTAATCATAAAAATTGTTTTTTCAATATTTTCCTTTACAAATTCGCGCAAAGATATATATTAATAACAGCAATCGTACGTAAAAGCCTCAAAATGTTGCCGATGATTATGTTTTTTTGGTTATTCGGGGTTAAGATTAAGACAAAAAGCTTTGACTAACAGTAAAAAGGACTATATTTGCAAGTGATAAAACACAAGTTTCTTTTAGAAAGTAGTTAATTGAATAATGAAAAAAATAGCAACCGCAGCTTTGGCTGCTTTTCTTTTATCTGCATGTCACTCAGGCGATAAATTTACCATCAAAGGACATGTCTCGGATGCAGACAGCAAAACAATATATTTAGAGGCAGCAACGCTAAACGGCATTACAACGCTCGACTCATTGAAACTGAAAGGCAACGGCACGTTCAGCTTTAGTCAGCCACGCCCCGAATCGCCCGAATATTTCCGCCTGCGTGTAGACAATAAAACCATCAACTTTGCCATCGATTCTACCGAAACGGTAGTGGTGGAAGCACCATACAACAACTTCGCTACAGCCTATAACGTAGAGGGGTCGGAAAACAACGAGCGCATCAAAGAGCTTACACTGAAACAGATTGAGCTTCAGAAGAATGTAAACGAACTGATCGCATCGATGCGTGCCCATAAGCTGAACTATTCGCAGTACGAAGACAGCATGGCGGTATTGCTTAAAAACTATAAGGATGATGTGAAAATGAACTATATTTTCACAGCGCCAAATACATCGGCAGCCTACTTTGCGTTGTTCCAGAAACTGAACGATTTCCTGATCTTCGACCCGATGAACAGCAAAGACGATATTAAGTGTTTCGCAGCCGTGGCTACCAGTCTTGAATCGGCTTACCCACATGCCATACGTACGAAGAATCTGTATAACATCGCCATCAAAGGGATGAAGAATACACGTACGCCACAAGAAAAGGTGCTTGAGTTGCCTGAAGAAGTGATTTCGGAAACCGGACTGATTGATATCGATCTTCGCGACATGAGAGGACAGAGCCGTAAGCTTTCTGACCTGAAAGGTAAGGTGGTATTGCTAGACTTTACAGTGTATCAGACACAAACCGGTGTGCCTCACAACATGATGCTGAACGATCTGTATAGCAAATATGCAGGTAAAGGACTGGAAATTTATCAGGTATCGCTTGATGCAGATGAGCATTTCTGGAAAACATCGGCCAGCAACTTGCCATGGATCACTGTAAGAGACGAGAACGGAGTTTACTCGACAAATGCCGCTGTTTACAACGTTCAGGAGATTCCTTCGGTTTATCTGATCAACCGCAAAAACGAACTCGAAATGCGCGGTGGTGACATAAATGAACTCGAGAAAAAGATTCAGTCTCTTCTTTAATATTGTTTGAATGAATAAGTTAACTCATGCTTAAAAGCATGAATGCAAACTTGATATTTTATAATTTAAATATTATATTTGCAAACTATATATTCAACAAGGGTTCCAGCATAAAGTGTTGGAATTCTTTTTATTTTGTATTGACCTTTAATTAACAATAAAAACATTAGGAGGATTTTTATGGCTTATATGTCAGAAGACGGCTACAAAAAGCTAATGGCTGATCTGCGGGAACTGGAAACTGTGGAACGCCCAAAGATCTCGGCAGCTATAGCCGAAGCACGCGACAAGGGAGACCTTTCGGAGAACGCTGAATATGATGCAGCGAAAGAAGCACAAGGTATGCTTGAAATGAGAATTGCAAAACTTAAAGCAATCATTGCTGAAGCAAAAATTATTGATGAATCTAAGCTTAGCACTGAATCAATTCAGATTTTAAACAAAGTAGAGCTTAAGAACGTAAAGAATGGCATGAAAATGTCTTATATGATCGTTTCGGAAAGCGAAGCTAACCTAAAAGAAGGAAAGATCTCGGTAAATACACCTATTGCACAGGGATTACTTGGCAAGAAAGTAGGCGAAGTTGCTGAAATCCAGGTTCCTCAGGGAAAAATACATTTAGAAGTTATTAGTATCTCTATCTAACATAAAGGCAAGTCTGTTACGTACAGGCTTGCCTTTGTGTTATTCTGTAACCCTTTAATAATAAATCTTATGGCAACAATCTTTAGCAGAATCATAGCAGGCGAAATACCAAGCTATAAGGTGGCCGAGAACGATCAGTTTTTTGCGTTTCTGGATATCAATCCGATGGCAAAGGGACATACGTTGGTAGTACCTAAACAAGAAGTAGATTATCTTTTCGACCTCGATGATAAAACACTGGGCGATATGCAGATCTTTGCTAAAAAAGTGGCAAAAGCTATCGAAAAAGCGGTGCCTTGTAAACGCGTAGGTCAAATGGTTATCGGACTGGAAGTGCCTCATGCACACATTCACCTTATTCCGATCAATAAAGAATCGGATATGGTGCTCTCGAATCCTAAACTTAAGCTCGCTACCGAAGAGTTTCAGGAGATTGCAAAAAAGATTAACGACGCATTCGCAGAAGAAAACAAATAGAATCCTCCCGCATTAATATAGAGAGTGTGCAGCAATGTGCACTCTTTTTTTGTTTATATCTAAGATAAACCGAAGAGTATGGAAAAGAAATATTGTTATGAATATCCGCGACCCGCAGTAACAGCCGACTGTGTGGTATTTGGCCGATGCCCGGAAGGCATTAAGTTATTGCTGATTGAGCGTGGTGCCGATCCCTATAAAGGGCACTGGGCTTTCCCCGGTGGCTTCATGAATATGGACGAAACAGCTGATGATTGTGCCCGCCGCGAATTAATGGAAGAAACTGGTTTACTTGTCGACAAGGTAACGCAAATCGGCGCCTACACTGCCGTTGACCGCGACCCCAGAGGAAGAGTAATGACCGTGGCCTTCTATGCCATAACCGATGTGTC